>RFZT01000350.1 GCA_009920585.1 bacterium | reverse complement strand
CAGCACCCTCACGCTCTCCGCTGCGAACACCTACACAGGCGGAACCACGGTCAATGCCGGAACTCTTTCGCTCGGGGCCGGTGATGCTCTCAGTGGTGGCTCGTTGGTCGTTAACAATGGAGCGACTGTTTATACTGCTGCACACCATGCGATCAGAGGGATAACGACACTGACGCTGAATAGCGGAACATTAAACAACTCTCACTCAAATAATTACCTTCTTAGGGCCTGGAGCGGTGCGCTGGTTATGAACAACGGCACTCTTACAGGCGGCGGCGATTTCGGTGCAGGCTCCTACACGCTTTCTGGCAATAATACGATTGGAATCTCAATAACAAACGGGTCCGGTATTTTTAATGTCACAAGTGGAACTACAAATATCACTTCGGCAATATCATACAATCTCGGCTCCACAAACTCCTACGGCCTCACCAAAAACGGCACCGGCACACTCGTGCTGAGCGGCAACAATACCTACACCGGGGGCACCACGCTCAACAACGGCACGCTCGTGCTGAGCGGCAACAATACCTATTATGGCGGCACCACGCTCAACAACGGAACGCTCGTTCTGAATAGCGCCACCGCCCTCGGCGCCGCCAACAGCACCCTCACCATCAATGGTGGTTCGCTCGACAATACCAGCGGAAGTGCCAAAACCCTCACCAACAACAATACGCAGAGCTGGAATGGCGATTTCACCTTCCTCGGCACAAACGGCAGTCTGGACATGGGCACCGGCGCGGTAACGATGAACGCCTCGCGTGTGGTCACGGTTTCCAACAGCACATTAACCATCGGCGGCGCCATCAGTGGCTCGACCTTCGGACTCACGAAGAACGGTACCGGCACCCTCACTCTCAACGCCACAAATACTTTCACCGGCGCAGTGGTGATCAATGCAGGCACACTGGCCACGGGATCAGCAGGACTCTTGGCCGATACCGCCAATGTCACCATCAATAGCGGGGGCAACTACACCGTGGGAGCGGCTGATACCATCGCCTCCATTAGTGGTTCAGGAGCCCTCCGCCTCAATGCCGCTCTCACGATGAATGGCACCAACAGCACCTTTAGCGGAAGTATTTCAGGAGCCAGCGCGATCGTCATGGACACCGGCACACTCAATTTTTCTGGCAATAACACCAATTGGTCTGGTGGTATCAGTTGTATCAGTGGTTCAAAAATGAGTTACCCTGTTTTCATTGCTGGCGCGGACAATGCTTTTGGCACCGGCACTATCTACGCGGGAGCCGGTAACGCCTATTTTTACCTTTATAGCTCCGATGCCACGGATCGCACACTTGCCAATAGCATTCAAAGAACTAACGCGGCCAATGGATTTATCTATTTTGGTTCAGCTGGAACGGGAAATCTCACAATCCAGGGAGGATATAGTAGCCAGAACAGCAATAGCCTTGCTACCATTCAAGTTGACAACGCGTGGACTCAAATCAATGGCGTTGTTGCCAGTAGCTGCTCCACCAAAACCTTCACCAAAACCGGCACGGGCACGCTCATTCTCAACGGCAACAACACCTACGCTACTTCCACCATAATCAGCGCCGGCACACTCCAAATCGGCGCCTCCGGTCGTCTCGGAGGTGGGAGCTATGCTGGAAATCTTACCAACAATGCCGCCTTCATCTACAGCGGCACGAACAACCAAACTCTCTCCGGCATCATCAGCGGCACCGGCGCCCTCACGCAAAACAACAGCAGCAGCACCCTCACGCTCTCCGGCAACAACACCTACACCGGCGCCACCACGATCAATGCTGGCACGATCGAGATCGGAGCGGCTGGGCGTTTGGGCGGCGGAAGCTATTCCGGAAATATCGCCAACTCCGGCACACTGATCTACTCCGGCACAAACAACCAAACCCTATCGGGTATCATTAGCGGCATTGGTGCGCTGACCCAAAACGCCGCCAGCACACTGACACTCAGCGGCGCCAACACCTACAGCGGAGCCACCACCATCAGCGCCGGCACGCTCACGATCGGCGGTGCAGGCCAACTCGGATCGGGCAGTTATTCTGGCAGCATCGCCAATAGCGGCACGTTCATCTACGCCAGCAGCGCAAACCAAACCTTGAGCGGCATCATCAGCGGCACGGGAGCGCTGACGATGAACGGTGCGAGCACCCTCACGCTCACAGGCACATCGACGTTCAACGGCAGCACCACGATCAGCGCCGGCAAATTGGTGGTCAACGGCAGCGCGGCGAACAGCGCCGTGACCATCGGAAGTGGCGCCACCCTCGCTGGTTGGGGTACAGTGGGAGCCGTGACCGTGCAGTCCGGTGGTTTCATCGCCCCAGGCAACTCTCCCGGCAACATCAACGTGAGC
>RFZT01000349.1 GCA_009920585.1 bacterium | reverse complement strand
CGGATGAAATCCCAGACGATGAGGAAATAGCTGATGAATCCGGTTTTTTCGATCACCGAGAGCTCGTAGTTCAGGCGGGTCGTTAGCTCCGTGTCGGTATCGACTCGGGCACCGAATCGCATGCGAAGTCCTCCGTAGCACAGGTCGCGCAGGTATTGCTCGCGGCTGCGGGCATCCGGGGAGTCGAAGTTTGGGTATTTCGGAACGCCGAACTCCATCTCGAAATGGCAACGCTCGGCGATGCGAAGTGTGTTATCACAGGCCTCTGGAAGCTCGGCAAAAAGGGCCCTCATTTCTTCGGAGGATTTGAAGTAAAGTTCGGGGCTGTAGCGCTGCCGCTTCTCATCCACCACCATGGATGCGGAGCCAATGCAAATCAGTACGTCGTGGGCCTCATGGTGCGATTTTTCCAAGAAATGCACATCGTTTGTGGCCACAAGTCCGAGGTCAAATTCTCGGGCAAGCTTGATCAATTCCGGATTCACTCGCCGTTGGGCATCAAGTCCGAACTCGGTCAACTCGATGAAGTAATTCTCCGGCCCAAAAATATCGCGGTAGGCGGCAACCGTCTCCTTGGCCTCCTTCATTCTGGCGCCGGCGAGTAGTGTGGGCACTTCGCCCTTCACGCAACCGCTGAGTGCGATGAGGCCTTTGGAATGCGCTGCTAGCCGCTCCCTATCCACGCGCGGCTTGTAGTAGAAGCCTTCCAAATGGGCTGAGGTGACGAGTTTGACCAGATTGCCATAGCCTTCTGCATCGGTCGCCAAAAGCGTGAGATGGTAGGCGGAATCCTTGGCTGAGGAACCGTTGCGGTCGAGCATCGAGCCTGGTGCAACATAGACCTCACAGCCAATGATCGGTTTCACTCCCGCCTTGCGAGCGGCTTGATAAAAAGGCACAGCAGCATGCAGGTTGCCGTGATCTGTCACCGCCACCGCAGGCATGCCGAGTCTGGCCGCTTTTTTCACCAACTCAGCGACGCGCACCGAGGCGTCGAGGAGGGAAAATTCCGAATGGCAGTGCAGATGAACAAAAGACATGACCGCTAACTTAACTCACTGCCGGGGCTTTTGTCCAACAAGGGTCGAAAATGGAGAAATCAGGCAAAGATATCCTCGCCTGCGATTCGCGCAACATGGCGCCGTATGCGGAAGACATGTGCTGGGCGAGAATGCGGTTTGTTCAGCCTGGTGACGTAGTCCTTGATATTCCCCGGGGCGTTCCAATCGCGACCCTTGAACTGGTATTTTTCTGAGTCGATGTATTCCTCTTTGCCCGGAACCGGCGAATTTTCGCACAATTCGAATCCGCTATAGATGCCATAGACCGGCATGGTCAATGCCGCCAACGCGGCGCGGATCAAAAATGCAGGTCGTCCCCCATGCTGAAGATACTCGGGAAGGATGTCGGGTGTGTTGACGAAGAAGTTAGCGCGGAAGTATTCCTTCATCGGGCCTTGGGTGAGTTCGGTCAAATACTCGGTCAACTCGTGTTTCGTATTCCGCCAAGTGAAATAGGTGTAGCTCTGCGTGTAGCCGACCTTGGCGAGTTCCTGCATCATGTTTGGCTTGGTGAAAGCCTCGCTCAGAAAAACGGTGCCGGGGTATTGCAGCTTCACCTCGGCGATGAGCCACTCCCAGAAAGCGACGGGTTTGGTGTGTGGGTTATCCACACGGAAAATCCCAACGCCATGCCCGCACCAGAAAAGAACAACGTCCCGCAATTCGTCCCAGAGTTCTTTCCAATTCGGATTGTGAAAATTGAGCGGATAGACGTCCTCGTATTTTTTTGGGGGATTCTCGGCATACTTGATCGAGCCATCCGGACGCTTGAAAAACCACTCTGGGTGGGCTTTCACGTAAGGATGGTCGGGCGAACAATTGATCGCAAAATCGAGCGCAATTTCCATGTCGCGTTTTTTGATTTCCCCAACGAGCCAGTCAAAATCCTCCAACGTTCCGAGTTCCGGCGCGACATCCTTGTGCCCGCCGCCATTGACTCCCTGCCGATTGTTCCCGATGGCATAGGGCACGCCGGGTTCTCCGGGTTCGCAATGGAGCGAGTTGTTTCGACCCTTGCGGTTCGTTGCACCGATCGGATGGATCGGAGGAAAATAAATCACATCAAATCCCATGGCCTTCGCATCGTCGATCCGTCCGAGGCAGTCGCGGAATGTCGAACCCGAGTCCGGCTTTCCTTCTGCGGACCTTGGAAAAAATTCATACCAAGCCGCGAAGGTTGCGCGATCGCGGTCGACCCACACAGGATGAAAAGGTTCCGCTGTGGTGGAAAGGGATCGGTCGGCGTAGATCTGCATGAGAGCGCAGAGTGTGGCATCGTGCGCGAGATCGTGCGCTTCGGCGGCATCAG
>RFZT01000348.1 GCA_009920585.1 bacterium | reverse complement strand
GCCACGGAGGTATTCCGAGATGCGGCCGTCGAGGATGACTTTGCGTCCGGCGCTGCGGCGGGAGGTGGCGTGCATGAAGTGAACGCCATCGCTCTTGCGGACCGCGATGCCGACGTGGGAGGTGTAGGAACTGGAGTCCTTGCAGGTGATGGCGATGATGTCGCCGGTCTGGATGTGGCGCTCCGCCGAGGCGACTTGGGAGCGTGGGATGTGGTAGACTGGGAGCACGGAGACTTTTTCCTGGATGACGGCCATACCTGGGAGCAGGGAGGGATTATTGCGCAGGTAGCGGTAGCTTTTCCACGCCGTGGTCATCTCGTGGATCTCGCGCGAGAGGGGCTCGCCGCCGAGGGCTTTGGTGGGATTCGTGGAGAGACCGCGCACTTGGTTGTCCGCAAAAACCTCCTCCAGAAAATGCATTCGAGAGAGGAAACTTCCGTCGCAGCGACCGTGACGGTAGCGCTCCATTTCTACCAGCGCGAGCAGGTCGGCTGGACGATAATCGCCGTCCTTCACGCGAAGCATGCGAGCGAAGGCCAGAGAGACCTCATAGAAGGTCCAGCAATCGAGGCCTTGGAGATTCACGGAGGGGGACTCGATGTGGTCGTGGATCTCGAGCGTGTAGTTCACATAGGGCGTGCCGAGAAGCGCGCGACCGACCCGCGCGGTGCGCTCGCCGATGGGAAGTGCGGCCCAATTTTCGCGCGTCGCCTGCTTCACGAGGAGGTCAAATTTTTTCTGCCCCTTGAAGACGACGCTCATCGGGAGTCGGGGCTTGAACTCCGGGAGGGCGTCCGCGGCGGGAAGGTGCGCCGTGGCGGCGAACACAGCGAAACAGAGGAAAAAACGATTTTTCATGTCAGCAGGTTCGACCGAGTCGGCGAGATGTCAATTTGGAAGATGCCAGGACGCCGATCACTCGGGCTTGAGTGGACCGAAATAAAGGAAGCTCACCGTTGCTCCGGAGCGACTGCCATCATTTTGAGTGAACGGCGACGCCCGCATGAGCAGGTTTTCAGCATCGCCGATCGAGGTAAACGATTCGACTTTGGGCACACCATTGAGTATCTGCTGAGCCGCATTTGCCGCCATCACGAGCAGCGGATGGGAAAGCTCACCAATCTTGCGCCCGATATCGTGCGGCAGGAGGTTCGCTTTCTTTGCTGCTGTGGGGGTGAAGCGACGGATCTGGAGGTTTGAGTCCAGGAAAATGGTCGCGATATCCGCGCTGGCGACGAAGTTGTCCAAATCCTCATTGGCCTTGGTGAGCTCGAGTATCTTTCTTTGGCACTCGTTGTTCACCGTTTGGAGTTCCTCATTCACGCTCTCGACCTCCTCATTGATGCTTTGGAGTTCTTCGTTCGAGGCCTGGAGCTCTTCATTCGAAGTTTGGAGTTCCTCATTGGAGGCCTCGAGCTCTTCGCTCACCTCCTTAAGTCGGATTTTATTGAGCCGGAGTTCCTCTTCCAAATCCGCTATACGCTGGATGCTGTTTTTGAGATCGAAGTTGGATGTCTCGATGGGGGCGCCGTCCTCCGTATCATTGATAAAAACAAGCAGGAAGGGGTCCTCGTCTTTTCCCAATCTGAAAGACTCCACGAGAATGCTCACCGAATGAGACTCTCCCTGATCGGCTATTTGAATCGGCGCATACTGAATCGGGCGTCCATCTTGGAGCACTTTATTGAGAGCCGAGGAGAGTGGGACAGCGAGATTTTTTGAAACGAGATCCAGCAAGTTGAGGCTGGAGCGCCCCTCAGCGATGTGCGTGTGTTTATCAGCAGTTCCAAAGCTGTAGAGGACATCAAATTTGGCATTCAGGACAAAGCACGAGCGATTGAGGCGGGAGAGGATCCTGTTGGTGAAAGTCTCGGAAAGGCGCTGCGTGGAGCGTTCGATCTGGCCTATATTCTGGTCAAGCGATTGGGGCGGCGGCGGGTAGTAATGGGAGGGCGAGTATTGCATAGCATTTGATAGAAAGAGCGGAGACTCCCCTTTTTTAACAAAGAGATGCTGCTTGCTATCGATGGGGGTGAAATGGCTTTGCATATCGGCCAGCGTTTCGCTGAGGCCTAGCATGAGCACTCCACCAGTTCGCAACCCAAAGTGAAGGATCGCCAGCACCGCCTGTTGGGCTGGGGGTTGGAGATAGATGAGCAGATTGCGGCAACTGATGATGTCGATGCGAGTGAATGGCGGATCCTTCAGCAGGTTGTGCTTCGCAAAAACAATGCGTTCACGGATGTGGCGGACGATCTGATAGTGGTCGCCTTGTTTGACAAAGTATTTCTCGAGTAGATCGGGCGGCACGTCATTCGTGATCGTGGAGGGGTAGAGCCCTTGGCAGGCGATATCCAAGGCCTTGCGATCGAGATCGGTGGCGAAGATTTTG
>RFZT01000347.1 GCA_009920585.1 bacterium | reverse complement strand
GTGCCGCGCAGCCGGTCGAGCTTGGCCCACGATTCGGGCTGCATGGAGACGGATCGCGTGACGGCTGTTCGGCCTTTGGCGTTGGCGGATTTCTTGCCTTGCGGGCGGCCAGCGCCTTTGCGCGGGCCGCCGTGGGTGGTTTTTTTACTCATTGCGTTCTTTCTTCGGCAAGGTCAAGCACGGTGAAGGTGTTAAGGTTTTTGTCCTGGAAATTTGGGCTGCCTGCCCGGCGGTAACGAATCCCGCCCAAAGATTCGCCGATGGTTTCGATGGCTGCTTCCAACGAATCGGCCTCAAATGTGTAGAGAGCGGAGTCGTCGAGGGATTGTGTGGTGTCCCAGGTTTCTGGGGTGAATCGGTGCGTGGCGTAGCCTTGCGGGGTGTCGAGTATGTATGTTTTCATTTTTTCGTTTTGGTTTTTTGTTTTCGTCGTCGCCGTGGTGGCTTCGATCTGGAGATACAATCTCACAAGCTTGTTTTCTCGTCAACAACTTTTTTTCAAAAAAATGAAAATAAATTTTGCATGAACACAATGGAAATGGCTCTACTGATTCGGAACAGCGGTAATACCGGTGCCGGTTGTGACTCCACCGTGCTTGTGGCTGGAGAGCGTGATGTTGTTGGATTTCATCAGGCCGGTCTGATCGTAGTTTCCAGTTTGGGTCACGTTTCCACTTATTGTGATGCCGCTGGATGCAATTTCGAGAATGGTTCCACCGACCGTGATTTTTACACTCGCGCTGGTGATTTCGATTTTGTTGCTACTACCGAGGCTGTGGGTGATTTTGCTCGCAGTGATTTCCGTCTTGGCGTCATTGCCGACTTTGACGGTGGCTTTTCCGCTCGGCAGTTGCAAGAGGTGAGCATGGTTCTCGCGGTCGTATTCGATGACTGCGCCGTCTTCGAATGTGGTGCGGCTGATCCCGGATTTGTCGGCGTTTGCTGGATAGTCGTTTTTATAGATTCCTCCGGGCAGGACATAGCCTGCGGAGAGTTCGCCGCCGGGCGCGATGACGATGACTTGTTCTCCAATTTCGGGCGGATGCCATGTGCGGTCTTTACCGGCGCGACTGGTGAGCCACGGCAACCATGCGCTGGTGTTGTCGCCCATGGTGACACGGATGCGGGCTTTGGCGTAGTCCGCTTCTAAGACCGTTCCGGGGCGGATGATGTTGGACAGACGGCGCTCAAGCTCTCCTATGCGGGCGTTGCTCATGTGGCAAGGATGTCTTGGATCGGCACGTAGTCCGGCTCGTGCGGGATGCCGATATTTGGGACCCACGAGGCGCGGATGTCGGTTGGTAGCGCTCCGCCTTCTGGCCATGCGGTTTCTCCGAGGAGGCAGGTGTGTTCCCATTCGACGCGCCAGGTTTCATATTCTGGGTTCTCGGCGTCAAATTCCTGCGGGGTTGCGGCTATGAATCGGGCGGGCGTGACGGGCATTCCAAAACGCTGGCCTTGCAGGAAGGCGGCGAAGTTCGCGGCCATGAGGCGCACGGCGAATTTGTTGCCTTGTTTGTAGGAGTAGATGAGAGAGGCGGAAAAGCGGATGTCTACTTGGAGTTGCTGCGTGCCGATGTCTGCGGTGGCGTTTGGTTCGATGGTGTCCAACTCAAAAGTGATCGCTGGCACTTCGATCTTGTCCATATAACGCGAATAAGCGGAGATGGTTTTAACCGTGCTGCCGAACTTGATGTTGATCTTCTCGGCGATTTTCGTGTGGAGGACGGCGAGGTCTATTTGGACATTTGCCATTTTAGTTGAGATTCAAATTCGCGTTGCAGGCGTTCGCCGATTTCGTTTTCCAGACTGCCCATGGCATCGAGGCCGGGGTCGAGGACGGGGAATGTTTGTTTTTCGATGGGGAGGCGTTTTGTGCCGGTGCGTTTGAAAACCTGTTTATTTAGTTTCTTGGAGATGAATGCGCCGGGGACTTTGGCGGGGCCTGCTGTGACGCCGGTCTTAGTCTGGCGTGGTTTCATAGCTGCCAGCGGGATGTTGCGCAGGCCAGCCCACACGCGCCCAAGGACGCCATCCTTGCCCATCACCTCCACGCGCATTCGGCCTTTGATGACTTTGCCTGTGACCTTGGTCGCCTTGGAGATTCTGCGGGCGGCTTCGTTGCCCGCCCAGCGTGTGACGCGAGAGACGGCGCTGCGCATGGCTGGCTCGATCTGTTTTTGCGTTGCGCCAAGGTCGCGCCCGATGCGGTCGAGGCTTTTGGCGTTGATAAAAATCATGTCACTCATGCGCAAGGGTGACGGTGGCAAGGCCGGTGCCGTCTGGCTGGATTTCCATCACGGTGTAATTTTTCCATTCCACCTTGCAGGCGGTTTCGCGGGGGATGCCTGCGACATCCGACTCTTTGCACTGGAAGCGGGGCTGCGTGCTGTCGAGCAC
>RFZT01000346.1 GCA_009920585.1 bacterium | reverse complement strand
GGCGATGGGGGTTGGATTCTCTTATCTTTATGCGGCATTTCTTGGGCTTTCGCATTTACCTTTCAATATGCTCACAGGTTCGCTTTTGGGGAGTTTGCACGGTGTTGTGGTTATGCTCTTGGTGGCCATTTTGATCATGGAGCACCACCCTGTAGCCCGCTACCATGAGAGAGGACCTGCAACAGGGTTGGCGCAACTCGGTGCCCACATTCTTTATGGAGCGACTGTCGGGTGGGTGGTCAGCCTGATGAACTGAGATTAGCGAAGTATGGCCCGGATCAAAGCGCCCCACACAATGTAGCGGGGAACCTTCACCCGCTCGCCAAGGGGATGCTCGGCAACGAGTGCGAGAGTGCGGCGAGCAAGATCCAACGGGAGTGCACTGGCCGCACGGAGCATTCGAGGGAGCACGCTAGACGTATATTCGTCACCGGCGGTGAGCAACTCGCCGACATGCTCCATCTCAGCATAGAAGCGCTGATCAGGTATATAGACGCGGCCGATGTCGGCATCTGATCGTCGGTCACGGAGAATATTCACCAACTGGAGGGCTTGCCCAAATCGACGTGCCGTGGGCAACAATTCATCTAGCGACTTCAAGGAATAACCTAGAATGTGCTGGGAGCAAATGCGGGTCCAAAATTCACCCACACTACCGGCCACAAGGTAAGTGTATTCGTCTAGCTCTTCGGGCGAGAGCGGAGATGCTGTCTCACCAGACTCGGTAGGCCGAAATCGTTCGATATCGAATATCTGACCCCGAAGAATCACGCGCCAAGCCTCAACGACAGCGGGCGCATCAGGAAGAGTCTTTAACACCTCCAGAAGCTCTGGCAAACGTTTCACAAGGTCTTTTTCATCGCCCTGCAGTCCAAGGTCGGGACTCTTCTCCGGATAAAAATCCGGCAGGGCTCGGAGAAGCGCCAAACGCTGAAACTCCGGCGCCGAGGAAGCATCCGCGATTGTGTCGGAGGCTCGGGCCAACATGTAAGCGAGAGTGAGTGTGGAACGGATCGAACTAGGAAGAATCCGCAGAGAAAGTTGAAATGACCTCGCCATCCGCTTCACGAGGACCTCGAAGGCATACGTTTCCATTGCCTTGTGGGCCGCTTGCAGTGGGGCGACTGCCTTATGTGGGTCTAGGTCCAACGGAAGTAAGTTTCTGCCAGAGCGTTTGAAATCTCGTTTAATCGCTCTTGGGTCTGATCAAGGTATTGGTGAAGTCCGAAACGAAAAATACTATCCACTGTGGTAAATGCCAAGTTCGAGCGCAGAGCCCCGGAAAGACGCTCCGCCTCGTTGGAAAAGTGACCGCGATCAACCCCAGATATGCTGTGAAGGGCCTGATCAAGGGCATCCACACAAAAACGGATCGACCTTGGAAAGGTGTCATGAAGAATCAAAAATTCCGCAACTTGCCAACTTGTGACATGTCCCCGCGAAATCTTGAAATAGGCCTCCATGGCACTGCAGGAGCGGAGGACGGCCATCCATTGTGTGATATCCACGTTCCCCCCGACTTGCTCGCCGCTGGGGAGCAGGAGGTGGTATTTGAAGTCGAGCACTCGGGAGGTGGAGTCCGCGCGTTCGATATATTTACCAGCCTGGATGAATTGCCATCCCTCACCGTGCGTCATGGTCGCATCCGTGATCCCTTGAAAGGAATGGAGATGATCAACGAGCAGACGGAAAAAACCGATGGGACTTTCGCGGAATGCGATGCGTGCTGCTGGACTTTGGAGATAGAGGTAGAGGCGGTTGATTTGCTCCCACATCTCGCTGGATATTTGCTCGCGAACGGTACGCGCATTTTCTCGAGCCAGCGTCATGGAAGATAGAATCGAGTTCGAGTTACTTTTCTCGAAGGTCACGAAATCCATAATGGCCTCGCTGGTGACTTCGCCGTGAATTTGGCGGAAAAGCTCCCGCTCTTTGGCTGTAGAAAGGATGGGCATCCATTGCTGGCGGACTTTCCCATCGTTGTTCTCCTCAAAATCGAGAGCGATCTGGATATTCACATCAAGGATGCGGGAATTCGTCTCAGCGCGCTCGAGATAGCGACTGAGCCAGAAGCAAGAATCGGCTACGCGGCTTAGCATGGCTGCCCTCCTTCATCCAATACCCACGTATCTTTCGTACCCCCACCCTGCGAGGAATTCACTACCAGCGAACCTTTCCTCATGGCCACGCGGGTGAGTCCACCCGGAATGATCGTCGTTTTTTCTCCCATCAGAATATAGGGCCTTAAATCAATGTGCCGCCCTTCAAATACCCCATCGCAATAGCAGGGCGAGCGAGAAAGACTGATCACCGGTTGAGCGATATAGCCACGCGGATCGGCGATGATGGCGGCGCGGAATTTTTCGATTTCCTCACGCGTCGCTTTTGGTCCGATCATCA
>RFZT01000345.1 GCA_009920585.1 bacterium | reverse complement strand
ATTGGACGCGATTGTAGTATTTCTGATGATCGGCAATGGCGTCCGCCTTGATCTGGCTAAGCGGCTTGGTCTTGAGCTTCTCGAGTGTGCTGGTTGTCTTGGCCTGCCATCCCTCGGCGAGGGGTGCGGCCGTATTCTGGCGATGGAAATTCGTGCCGATGGCGAGTTGGAAGGTCAGCTCGCGGACTTGCTTAAATTCGAGAGCGCTGGCATTCGACGATACATCCGAAGGCGCGAGGGACGCCCGAAGACGATTTTGAAATTTCGTGCCGAGGGCTCCGTCCGCCTGCCCGTTCAAAACCAAATCGCCACGCTCGATTTGAGCCCCGTCCATGGCAGCCATGATATCAACGGGTTTGTCCGATCGAATGGAGACGACGATGACATCATCAGGGGCCGATACAAACATCTCCTGTGAGATGGTTGAATTATCGCTCAGCGTAAAAGTCGAGGTTGAGATACCCGTGCGAAGATCAAGGGCCCGATGGGTCGAGACGATTTCAGCGGTCTTCTGATAATGGAGATTTAGCCAGCCCGCGAGTTGATAGAGTTGGGGGTTTTTAGAGGAGCTTCCTTTGCGGGAAATATGCTCCACAAAATAGTCGTCCGCGCCCTTGTAGTCGCCCGCCGCCTCGAGTTCACGAATTTTCTCGAAGTGCGGAAACGCGTTTTCCTCCTCATACATTTTGCCCGTGTTTGACCAAATGGTCTCTTCATTGAGCAGGATGCGCTCTTGGGGGAAGGTGGCATAGTTCATCGCTCCCAAACGTCCATTACCGATCGGATAGGCATCTTCCCAATGTGAGGCGCAAGCATCATCCCAGATCACCTCATTTTCAGCCGGCGGATAACTCACACGAGAAGGCGGTGGCGGTGCTTGGTCACGGTATTTCTGCAGCAAGGGAGCGATGATCTTCGCTATCTCAAGGGCGCCCTCCGCGTTCGGGAGAGTTTTGTCGGGGAAAAGCTCGGCCCGATTGAGGAAAGGAGCATGGAGGTCAATGACGGGAGCCCCAGCCTTGATTCCAACCCCGTCGATACGAAGAAGAATCTCATCGTTAATCGCTGAGGCGTTGACGCCCTTCCCTTCGTTGGTGAAAGCCATTACGGGTTTGACGATCCAGATCACCGGCTTGCTTGGCAGGCTCCGAAACTGATGGATCATATCATGGTAGGTTCTGCTGAATTTCCATTGTTGTAACCCAGGCTTGGCGTCATACGTGCCCAAGTTAATGATCACTACATCGGGCAGAAATTGCTTGGCCTGTGGAAACTCTGGACTTTTGTAGTAGGGTGTTGGGGGATCCGGAATCAGGGTCGCATCCTTGACACCGAAGTTCTTCACCTCAAATTCCGCCCCAAGCATTTTTTGAAGTTGGGCGGGGTAACTGCTTGTTTCCGGACTGGGAATTCCGACGCCTAAGGTGGTGCTATCGCCGACACAGGCGACCTTGATCGGTTGGGCTACGGCTGAGGAGGCGCGGGGTTCGTCTGCCTGAAGCGACGCACCCAAGAGCACCGCGCCCATCAGAAGGACCATCCAGCGAAATCGACTTAATGCCGCACTGAGGCTTATGGAATTACATTTTTTTTTCATATTCATTATGGCCAACGGGCGCTCACTTCCTGCAACCAATGACGTGCAATCAATTCTTGCCCTTGAGGTAAAGGATGAATGCCGTCCCAGATCCAATGCTCCGGAGAAACGTCTGCGGCAGCGTCAAAAATATCCTGTGTCTTGATATGGACCGCGTCATATTCCTTTGCGAGCTTGGCAACAATCACGCGCAGTTTGTCTGTAGCCGCACGGCGGGATGTCCATGCTTGCTCATTTTTTAAGTTGCCTGATTTCAGGACAAAGGGATCCATCAGGACAAGTCGAAGCTCAGGATTGGCTTTGCGGCTGGCATCGAGAATGGCACGGTAGTCAGCTTCAAAGGTGTCGAGGCCTTTGTTCAGACCAACATTATTCGTGCCGATGAGGATAGTGAGGACATCGGGATTCACCTCAAGCGCGTCTTTCTCCCATCGCTGGCGAAGATCCCCAACGGTATTTCCGCTCACGCCTCGATTGATGAACTCCAGTTGCGCATCGGGCATTTCAACGCCAAGACGGGCGGCGAGAAGAAACACATAACTGTGTCCGAGGGAGTGATTGCGATCTTTCGTCTCCGAATTCTTATCCCTGCCCATGTCGGTTATGGAATCGCCCTGGAACAGCAACCTACTTCCACTTTTGAAGTTGGGAACAGGGTAGCTATATCCTTTACTAAAAGCGAGTTCTTTGCCTGAAGATTTCGCAACAGGCTTAGCCATCACACCATCTTCCGCTGCAGATAGGCCAACCCCAGTCGCCACCAGAATAACCACCAACACTATCGATCTATTTACAAATTTCATTTGCGCTCTAAGACGAGGACTTGAAATGG
>RFZT01000344.1 GCA_009920585.1 bacterium | reverse complement strand
CGAGGGGAGATTTGGCTAAGCGGGCTCCATCGACAAGTTTGAATTCAACGGCTTTTTCCATGCCCTTCGGATCGTAGACACTCACTTGCGCACCCTCGGCAATGAGGTCGCGAACGACGTCGATGGCAACGGAGGATCGGACGTCATCGGTATCTGGCTTGAAGGTGAGACCCCAGACGGCGATTTTTTTATCCTTCAATACCCAGAGGGATTCGCGGATCTTGGCAATGAAGCGTTCGCGTTGGGTACGATTGATTTTTTCGACTTCCTTGAGGAGGGTGAATGGGACTCCGAGGTCTTCGCTGATGGCGATGAAAGCCGCGATATCCTTGGGAAAACAGGACCCGCCATAGCCAATGCCGGCATTGAGGAAATTGCGTCCGATGCGGCGATCTGCGCCAATGCCGTCAGCGACCTTCTCGACGTCGGCGCCACTGGCCTCGCAAATGCGGGCGACTGCGTTGATGTAGGAAATCTTTAGTGCGAGGAACGAATTCGCCGCATGCTTGATGAGTTCCGCCGAGTTGATATCCGTCACCAAAACGGGGGAGAGGAATGGCTCGTAAATTTTCTGCATGAGGGCGATGGCGCGCTCGCTATTGCTTCCCACAACGATGCGGTCAGGTTTCATGAGGTCGGCGACAGCGCAGCCTTCACGCAGGAACTCTGGATTGCTAACGACATCGAAATCAGCGCCTGTTTTATTGTATCTGCGGATCGTATCTGCGACTTTTTCGCCAGTTTTGACTGGAACCGTGCTCTTATCGACGATCACGCGGTATTGTCCGGGTTTCAGCACACTGGAGATTTCACGGGCAACTTTTTCGATGTAGGAAAGATCGACGCTGCCATCCGCTTGCGGAGGTGTTGGAACGGCAATGAAAACCACGTCTGAGTTGTCAACGCCCTCCTCGGTGCTTGTCGTGAAGTGGAGGCGGCGAGCGGCGACATTGCGATAAATCAACTCTTCAAGACCGGGTTCGTAAATCGGAACTTTTCCTTGGACGAGTTGTTCGACTTTTTTAGCGTTGTTATCGACGCAAATGACGTTGTGGCCGACCTCAGCAAAACAAGCTCCAGAGACGAGACCGACATATCCTGATCCAATTATACAGATTTTCATTTTTGATTTGATTTGATGGTGAATTTTACTGAGATGCACTCGCGGGCTCTTGTGATGAGCCTTGGCTAAATGTCAAAGGAAGAGAGATTTGAGGGGAGTCTTTGAGCGTCATCATGAGCAAAAAACCATATTCTTGATCGCCGCCGGAATTATCGCGGACTTCAGCCCCTACTGAGGCAACCCAACTAGTGAGGTCGCGATTGATAAAATATCGCTGGTATTGCATCACCTTGGAAACAAACTCGTATTGCTCGTAGGTGCTGATACTCCAGTGATCATTGATCCGCCAGTAGGCATAGAAGTTGAGCTGGCTGTTGTCGGCAAAAAAGTCGTTACCATCTATGTAGCGGCTTCCCACAGAGAAGCGTAGGTCTCTGGTGGGCATGAAATTGATGCTCGTATTGAATTCCGTAAAGCCCTGATTCTGTATGGGGGTCTGGGAGGCGATGCCCAGAGAGGTCCATGGCACTGGGCTAAATTGAATAACATTGAAAACATTGGAAACAGGGGCATCCGAATAGGGGTTGTCCATATTCACATCCATGAACGTATTGAGCGAAAACCATTGGTAGGTTGCATTGTTTCGTCTGGTTTGGAGGCGTTGGCCTACGCCGAGGCGGGTGATATTCCAAGTGTCGATGGAGTCGATCGCTGTAAATTGAGGGAAATCCAAAGGGAGTAGCTGGGTGGATTGAACGACGCGGTCGAACTGGTAGATGTTTTCCGGACTTGGGCCCATGTTGTAGACGCCGGAGTAGTTCACATAGGGTTCGATAACGTGGCGCACACCATCGAGACCGAGCCAACGGCTTTGGATTTGCTCGTAGGCGCGGGACATTTTTGTCGAGATCGTGAGTCCGTAGTTGGCCACAGGGCGGAAAACAGCACCTTTGGTCGTAAGTGCAGAAGAGGGATCGTTGATAGGGTTCTCTGCCGCGCCGGAATTGTTGATTGTTGTGATCGCTCCGGTAATGGGGTCAATCGCCGTGGCCTCTCCTTGCGGAGAAGCGAACGATCCGCTCTGACTGTAGGCGGTACCGCGAATGCCGACTTTGGGTGTGACAGAAAGCCAGTTCCAGAATTTTGTGGGGAGTGACCACTGGTGAAATGTGTCAAAGCGGGTGGCGGCGTAGTCGGGATAGGTGGTTTCGCCAAAGGAAGGCGTGTTTGAAAAGGCCCGCCGGAGTGAGGCGACGCCGGTTGTACCGTCATATTGAACGGGCAATCCAAAAAACGGCTGTTGTTTGAAATCAAAAACAAACTCCGGCTTGCGCTCAGTCACGTCTTGAAAGTCGTTCAACTGCCA
>RFZT01000343.1 GCA_009920585.1 bacterium | reverse complement strand
TTTTTACGGTTGCTGGTTTTTTCAAGAGTCTGGTTTTTAAACCTAACAGGGTCGAGGAATCGGCCATTTTCTTGTCTGCTGTGATCAACTCCGGGGAACCCAGTTTCAAGGCTGTGGCTATATGAATCCCGTCAAGCGTTCGCAAAAAAACCGGAGGCGCTAGGAGGAGAATTTTGGAGGCGATTTCTATGGCGCTGGACTTGATATCGCTGCCTAACGGAACAAGGAGAAATCGCCCAGATTGGATGTCGGTTTGAAATTGGGAAAGCACTCTTCCGGAACTCCCGGTTGGAATTTCCCCTCGGGATTCCTTCGCATGAATGGCAAAGGTCATTTCAAATTCAAGGATGGCGCTCGAAAGGATCGGCCCTTTAAGCGTCGAGGCTAACTCGGAGGCTTGTGATGAGATTTGCTCTGGCAAATAGAGGGCCAATACGCAGGAGGTGTCCCAGTAAACGGCTTTCACCAGCGATCCTCCCGTACTTCCTCCAGCGCACTCGGCTTCTCGATTGTGGAGGGCTGACCTAAACTCAAGCGGAGGGCTGCCAAGTCGCATAACCAATCTGTGGTATCGGACAGCGGTGTCGATGCAGGGATAAGTCGGGCCTTGGGCTGGCCATGAACAGTGATCAAAATCTCCTCGCCTGAATTGGCAAGGCTAACAAACTCGCTCAATTTGGTCTTAGATTCACGCAGAGTAGCAATCATGTGACCATAATGGTTCTTTTTTTGATTTAGTCAAGGGGTTTTTAATTTAAAAAAAATTTGACCACCCAGCAGCAGTTGGCAATTTGTGAAGCGGGCGGCGAAGTGATATGGGATTAATTATTGACATAATGCCCGTCTTTGTTGCTCTATTTCCTCCTGCTTTCGAATTAGTTGCAGCTGTTTAATGCTTCCGAATACAAGTATTTTGCTGAACCCACGGTCTCGGTGTAGGGTTCAATAAGACCACGATGTGAGATTCCATTAAATTTGACATATTTATTGGGATGTGAAAAATTCCTAATGAAACTGAAAACAATCAATCCCCTGCGATGAAAAAAATGCCTAAATCGTCTCATGACTTTGCCGGTTCGATCGTAACAGAGGATGGAATGACACGGCGTTCATTCTGTCGGTTGGCTGTGCTTCTGGGTTCTTCGGTATTTTGTGGCAGATCATCGATGGCCGCCTCATCCTCCAAGACGGTTCTTATCGTGGGGGCTGGAATATCCGGACTTGCGGCGGCGATTGATCTCAAGGCGGCAGGATACCGTGTCATTATTTTAGAAGGGCGCGAAAGAGTCGGCGGGCGTTTGCATACGGATACCAGCCTGAATGGCGTGCCCCTTGACTTGGGAGCCAGTTGGATTCATGGCATCCGCAATAACCCTATTTCCGAGCTTGTCAATAAGTATAAAATCAAAACGGCTGTAACAAATTATGAAGCCATGATCCGATATGCTGACAACGGGAGTCGGATTTCTGATTCCCGAGATGCACGGATTGACAGCAATTTTGATCAACTCGCGGCGGCTATTTCAAAGGCACAAAATGAAGAAGTCAAAGATCGTTCTCTTAGTAGCTTGATCAATAGTTACATCGCCAAGCGTTCTTTTACGCCTGAGCAGCTTCAAGACTTGAACTACTCGGTCAATACGGAGATCGAGCATGAATATGCTTGCGATGTCAGTGATCTGTCTCTTTTTGAATTTGATCAGGATAGCGCTTATGGAGGATCGGACGTTGTTCTCCCAGGGGGGTATAGTCAAATCGTCGAACAACTTAAAATAGGCTTGGATATTCGGACAAGTCACATTGTTCAAAGCATTACGCGCACCTCGTCTGGGGTTAGCATTGCGACTTCGAAAGGAACCTTTGATGGAAGTTTTGCCGTGATCACTCTGCCACTTGGTGTTCTGAAGCAGGGGAATGTGTTATTTAACCCGCCGCTTCCCTCAACCAAGTCGGCGTCGATTTCGCGACTCAATATGAGTGTTCTCAATAAGTGCTATCTAAGATTTTCTCGGGTTTTCTGGGATAGCCAACCGGATTTGCTCGGATATGTGAACTCCGCACGCGGTCAATGGTGCGAGTGGTTGAATATGTATCATTATACAAAACAGCCTGTTCTACTTGGATTTAATGCTGGAACTTATGGAGAACAACTGGAGGCTCAATCGGATTCGGCCATTGCTGCTTCTGCCATGATAGTGCTGAGAAAAATCTACGGCAAATCAATCCCTGATCCCATTGGTGTGCGTGTAACACGATGGAAAAGCGATGTTTTTTCACGCGGATCGTATTCCCATATCCCTCCTAATGCCACTGGGAGTGACTGCGATTCTCTCGCAAGCAGTGTCGGTGGAAGGTTATTCTTTGCTGGAGAAGCCACGCATCGCAAATATCCGAGCACAGTTCATGGCGCGTGGCTCAGCGGTCGCAGG
>RFZT01000342.1 GCA_009920585.1 bacterium | reverse complement strand
GATGCCGTTCTGTTTATCCTCGCCGTTGGCCACCACCGCATCCGCGCCGAAGCGCTTCCAGCGGACCATATCGTCGGAGACAGCCATGCCGATCTTCTCGTAGCCGCCTTTGATTTTGCCGTTGTAGAACATCACGAACGGAGACCCGAGCGTCTTGGCTTTGTCCCAAATGATGTTGCTCTTGTAGAGCGTCACTTTCTCGAAGGGGCGGACATCCGGTTGGTCGCGGTGGAGCACCGGATTTTCCGCGAGCGGGGTCCATTCGTGCGCTTCGGTGGGGGTTTTCGTCCAAGCGAGGCCGATGGCCAGAGGATCGGTCTCGTAGCCCTGATGCGCCCCGCCGAGAAAGGGCATCCAATACTTGCCATCGAAGGACTCCAGCTCATTGCTTCCGCCCCACGCTGGATCGCACAGCGCGGCGTAACCAGCCCTCTGCCAGCGGTCCCAACCCTCTTTGGGGAAGCTCAGGATGTTTCCGAGCTTTTCCCAATTCAGCAGATCGGCGCTCCGCGCGAGGCAGGTCTCGTAGCCGACCTCGTTCGTGCTGGCGATGTAGATCATATACCACTGCCCGTCCTTCCGGAAAACGCTCGGCGAATCGAGGAGTTGCCCCGCCTCGCCGCGCAGGACGACTCCGTATTTGTAGGGAGTCTTCACTTCCTCGTAGACCTGCTGCATCCGCTCTTGGGAAATGGCGGGCGCTGGCGGGGTATTTTCCGCGTGGAGTGTGACTGACGACACGAGAAGTGTCGCTGCGAGTAGAGTGAGTGTGGTTTTTTTCATGGTTAGAGTTGGGATTGGAATTGGTAATTGCCCGAGCCGACCGCGTAGAGGGCGGCACCATTTTCCATCCGCAGGAACTTCACACCATTGGCTTCCCCTGTGGGCTTGCCGGATTCGGTGACGCTGGCAGCGTCTTTGGCAGGGACGAAGATCGTTGCGGTGCTGTTCGGCGGGACAGTCACATCCATCGAGAGTTTTTCACCCTCGCGTTTCCAGTTGCTCACGATCCGACCGTAGGGCGAGATGTGGTGCGACTTGACCCATGTCACATCGCCGGCGAGCGCGGGCTTGATGATGGTGTTTTTGAAGCCGGCAGCGGCAGGGTCCGCCTGGATGCCAGCTAGGCCTTGGTAGAACCAGTTGTCCGGCGAGGTGAAGCAGGAGTGGATGTGCGACCAGTAGCCGTTCCATTGTTCCCAAAGCGTCGTGGCGCCTTGCTCGACCATGTATCCCCAACCCGGATAGGCGGTCTGGTTGAACATCGTGAAGACCAGATCATTTCGGCCAATGTCTCGGAGGTGCTCCATCATGAAATAGGTCCCGAGCATTCCAGTATCGAGGTGGCCCTTGTTCTTCTCGAGGATGTTTTTCTCGAGCTTTTGGATCAACGCGGGGCGCTCGCCTTCCGGGGTGACGCCGGCCAGAAGCGGCATCACATAGTAGGCCTGCTCGTCGATGCCGTAGTTCCCGGCCGCCTTGTCGAAAAACGCGGCATGCACCGCTGGCCGCGCCGTTGTAAGGAGGGCCTCGCAGCGCTCGGCCTCGTCTTTTTTTCCAAGGACGGATGCGATATTTTTGAGAATCTCCAATTGCTGGATGCGGTAGCAGTTGTTGAAAAGCTCGGCAGCGGGGCGGCCCGGCCAGTTTTGGGTATCCATCCCGCGCTCTGGCGGAACCCAATCGCCGATAAAATCCCAGGCTCCCCCGTAGGCGCGCATGACGCCGTCTTTCGAGCGGGACTCGAGATTGTCCGCAAACCGGCGGATCGCGTCGTAGTTTTCCTCCAGCACGCGCTTGTCGCCGTAGTAGAGATAATGCCGCCAAGTGATCGCGGAGAGGAGGCCCGGCCACCCGGGACCGCCACCGCCCATGGCAAACGGCGCCATATGAGGCATGTAGCCATCGGCGCCCTGCCTGATGCGCCAATCCATGAGCCATTTTCGGTAGAAACCATACGACCCGAAGCTCGTCATGAAGCCCTCTGCCGCGACCTGTCCATCGCCGTAACCCAACCGCTCGCGGTGCGGGCAATCGACATAATAGCCCCCAAGATTGAGGCTGCGCTGGGTCCATTGATTCACGCGCGAGATGCGATTGAAGAGGTCATTCGAGCACTCGAAAGCACCGACGGGCTCGAGGTCGCTCTCCACCAGCATGGCCACCGCGTCCTCTTTTTTGGGAGGCACTGGAAGGCCCTCCACCAGCACATATCGGAACCCGGCGTAGTTGAATTTGTGCTCAAAAACCTCGCCCGGCTTGCCGGTGGAAACGAACTCGCTGACTTGGTTAAAGTGCTGGTAGCTGCCATCGGGCCGGGGATCGGGCTTGCCGCCGAATCCGATCTTCACGCCATAGTTTTTCTTGTCAGCAAAAGTCATTCGCACCACCGCGCGCTTGGGTTGCTCTGGGATCGTGAGCGGGCTGAAATCCGCCGCGCGGGT
>RFZT01000341.1 GCA_009920585.1 bacterium | reverse complement strand
GCCACATTATTATTTAAAATGCTCTAGGAGAGGGGCACAGCGCGTCCCGCCTGTGTGCTTTGGCATGCTCCTTGGCTCCAATGGGAATGGGTGCGAGCAAGTAGCCCAGTCTCAACACGGCCGAGACGGCCATGCCCCTTTCTTGCGTTTTCAAAGTCTAATTTCGAAGAGACATTGGTATCACTCCTTCATTCCCTTGGCTTGTCGTCGTTGGTTCACCCCTTTCTTTTTCAAGAATTCGTAAACTCTCCACAAGAAAACCCGATAAGAAAATCTTGCAAGTTGGGAAATGAATCCCAATATGCAAGAAATGATCGATCGTTTCTATCGTGGTTTGGTGGTTGGGAAGTTGGAGCGGTATCCGGTGGTTTCTTTGCTGGGGCCGCGTCAATGCGGAAAGACGACGCTCGCTAAAAATCTGGGCGGAAGATACTTTGATATGGAGAGTGAGGGGGCGTTCCTGCGATTGGATGCGGAGTGGGATCGCTTGATGCGCGGGGAGGAATTGGTGGTTATCGACGAGGCTCAATGCGCTCCGGAGATTTTTCCGCGTTTGCGTGGCGCGATCGACTCGGATCGCAAGCGCAACGGGCGTTTTCTCCTTTTGGGTTCGGTTTCTCCCGCCCTCATGCAAAATGTCTCAGAGTCCCTCGCCGGACGGATGGGGTTGGTTTCCATGGGGCCACTCACTTACGACGAGTTGGCAGGGCCGCTTGGCGCGGACTGCTTGGAGAATCTGTGGCTGCGCGGTGGGTTTCCGGATGGCGGGATTCTTGATGCCAGCCGATTTCCCGAGTGGCAAAAGGATTATTTGGAGTTGTTGGCGACGCGGGATTTGCCGGATTGGGGCTTTCCGGCGAAACCCCAGCGAACTCGCCGCTTATTGAGCATGCTGGCGGCTGTTAATGCCCAGCCCCTCAATGCCTCGAATCTCGCCGCCGCGCTTGGAATTGATCACAAGACGGTCATCGGATATTGCGATTTTTTGGAGGAAACCTTCCTGATTCGTCGTGTGCGTCCCTGGTCTGGTAACATCACCAAACGTCTTGTCAAAACACCCCGTCTCTACTGGCGTGACAGCGGCCTGCTTCACGCCCTCATGAATGTGCAAAACATGGAGCACCTCTACAGTCAGCCATGGGTCGGGCATAGTTGGGAGGGTTTCGTGATCGAACAAATTCTCGTCACGCTCGGCTTGTGCGGTTTGAGCGCAGAGCCGTATTTTTTCCGAACATCCGACGGCATCGAATCCGACCTCGTGCTAGATTGGGCGGGGGAACGGTGGGCTATCGAGATCAAACTGACTTCTGATCCCACAAGAAGCATGATCCAGAGTCTCCAAAAAGCGGCTGATCTGATTGGGGCCTCCCGTCGGATTCTCATTTGCAAAACGGTGGTGGAGATTCGCTCGGAAGAATTGCTTGTCACCAATCTGCCGTTGTTCCTCGAAGAAATGGCAAAAATGTCGAAAGCTCAACCGGCAGTAACGCCACCACAAAGATGAACCTTTTGTATCAGCCCAAACTGAATCTTCGGTAGTGTTGACGATTCACATTCCCGCGTGAAATCGGCAAAGAATGTCTGCCGAAAAACATTGACTGCCACGCCCGTATATGTGAAGAAGGAGTTGTTATGAAAAAGTGCTCTTCCCAATTTTTTTACGCCATCCTTTCACTCGCTTTTATCCTCATGATGGGAGCGGGGCATCTTTCGGCGCAGGTGCCGAGTCTTTTGGAGTACGACGGCTACATGACTGGGAACATTACCGGCAACCGCACGATTGGGGTGAGGCTCTACAATGCTTCGACAAATGGAACGATCCTATACAGCGAGATTGTCGGCACGGTGAAAGTCACCCAAGGGCAATTTTATTTTCAGTATGGGCAAAACGGAACGGCAGGGAACAGCACAACATCGATTGCAGCGACCCTCACTGGTAGTCAGCAATGGTTGGCATTGACGGTGAATGGAACAGAGCAAACGCCCCGTGAGCGATTGGTGGCGGTGCCCTATGCGCTTAAAGCCAAGCAGAGTGAGGATGCACAGAAGACGGATGCGGATTTGAGGCAGGTCGTAGATGCGGTGGGCAAGGTGGTCGTGGCCTTTGGAGGCAATGCCAGCAATTTAGTGAGCAACCCCACCGCCACGATTGCGACGATGGAAAAGACGGCAAAAAATCTCTTGGATGTCCAAAAAAGATTCCGTGTGATCGGCCTCACTGGAAATCTGACCTTCGGAAATGCCAGCACGACGCGGCAGTTGGTGATTTCCAACACCGGCTTCGACCGCTTGGTGGTAAGCGGGATCACCTATCCGAGTGGCTTCAGTGGGGCATGGAGCGGGACGATAGGAGCGGGAGCATCGCAGAATGTGCCTGTGACATTCACGCCGTCAGCGCTTCAGTCTTATAGCGGTAATATCGTCGTGGCCTCGGATGCGAGCAGC
>RFZT01000035.1 GCA_009920585.1 bacterium | reverse complement strand
CCGGAGCAGGCGGCGCGCACCGTGCTTGGTGCGTTTCTTTTCCGTGGGGACGATGTTTTTAAACGCGTGAGTGTACTTAGCGGTGGAGAAAAAAGCCGCCTCGCGCTGGTGAAGTTGCTTCTCGATCCGCCCAATTTTTTGCTGTTGGACGAGCCAACGACCCACCTCGACATGCCGAGTATTGATGCGCTCATCCGGGCGCTTCAGCCCTACGATGGTACGGTTTACTTTGTCAGCCACGACGTGCATTTTATTCGCGCTATGGCCACATCGGTCATTCATGTACAGGCCGGCCGCATCACCCGTTACGCGGGGGATTACGAGTATTATCGAGAGAAATCCCAAGTGGGTGGGGGAGCCCGTGCGGGCACAGTCGCCTCGCTAGGAAACTTCCAGCCTTCCGCTCCGTCGGTCGCTGCTGAAGAAGCTCCGAAACTCGGTCTCAAGGAAATGCGGGCTCAGCGCCGCGCTGAGGCGGATGCTCGCAAAGCCGCAGCCAGTGAACGCCGCGCTCGCGAGCAGCGCGTTTTTGCGTTGGAAGATGAAATTCATAAATTGGAGGCATCTCAGCGCGAACTGAGTAACCAGCTCGAAGATCCCGCTACTTATGAAAACCCATCGCTCGCGATGGAAATCAACCGCAAGCTCGCCGGGGTGGCTGATGCTCTCGAAAAAGCGAATGCCGAGTGGCTCGCTTGCGCTGAACCCACTGAAGCCCTAGTTTAGGACGCAACCATGATTCCCTTTCGCAATCTCGCCGAGACACGCACGCCTGACGGTTCCCGCTTTTCCCTGCATGAGCACGATGGGGAGTATTTTCTCAAGCTCAATGGTCGCCAGCTCATGGGATCGAATTTAACGACGTCCGAGATCATGCTCGCCGATCTCGCCTGTGGGTATTTTCAGTCGCCAGATCGTCCGCGTATCCTCATTGGTGGGCTTGGACTGGGTTTCAGTCTCTGCCGCGTGCTTGAGATTGCTGGGCCCACGGCTGTGGTCGTGGTGGCCGAGCTTCTCCCTGAAGTCGTTGCTTGGAATCGGGAGTTCTTGTCCGAGTTGAACGGCAAGCTGCTCGATGATCCTCGCGTGAAAATCGTCACGGGCGATGTTTTCGATTGCATCAAAAAAGGCCCCGGTACCAGGCCAAAAATTCACGTCTTTACACCGGCAAGGGCCTTGCCCTCATTCGTGCTGCACTGCGCCCCGGTGGACGTGTCGCAATCTGGTCCGCCGAGCGTGAACCTGCTTTTCTGACCCAACTCGCCCGCTCGGGATTCCACGCTCAGGAATATGAAGCAAAGGCTCACGAGCGCGCCAAGCGTGCCGCCTACCGGATTTACGTGGGTGAAGTCGCCGTTCAGGAAAAGGAGGAAGAACCCCTTCGCGAAACTCAACGTCCTTTTGCAGTTAAGCGACGCACTCGCTGACCCTGCTGGATATCGTAGCGGGGTCGAAGTTCGGGAAGATATCCACGCTGGTCGAATGGGTGTGGCCGGCGGCAAGGTGGTGAGCAGCGGTGTAAGCGATCATCAACGCGTTGTCCGTGTGAAGTCCTGCGGGTGCCGTGAGGAGATTCAGATTATCCCGCTCGGCTCTCGATGTGGCGAGTGAGCGTAAGCTGGCATTGGCGCTCACGCCTCCGCTGATGGTGACAATCTGCCGTCCCTGTTTCGCCGCTGCGCGGAAAAGTTTGGCAACGAGGACCTCGGTGATGGCGGCTTGAAAGGACGCGCAGATATCCGGCATGCCATCCGTGATGGGGCCATTTTTTTCTAAAAAGATCCGTAAAGCAGTTTTGAGTCCGCTGAAGCTGAAGTCGTAGTCGCCGGAATCGATCATTCCGCGTGGGAAGTCGTGTCGCTTCGGGTTCCCTGAGCGTGCGAGTCGGTCGATTTCTGCTCCACCCGGATAACCGAGGCCGAGAAGCTTGGCTACTTTGTCGAATGCTTCACCGGCTGCATCATCGAGGGTTCGGCCAAGGAGTTGGTATTTTCCGAATCCCTCGACGTCGAAGAGAAGCGTGTGACCACCACTCACGACCAAAGCAATATGTGGGGGGATTTCCGCTTTACCGAAAAAGGGCGAGAGCAAATGACCCTCGATATGGTTGATCGCAAGGAAGGGTTTCCCTGAGCCAAGGCTCAGGCCCTTGGCGGTCGAGGCGCCAACGAGGAGGGCGGAGGCAAGGCCTGGGCCGGTCGTCGCCGCGATGGCGTCGAGATCAGAGACATCCATCCCTGCTGACTCTAAGGCCTGATTGATGATGTGGGGTGCAGAAATGAGATGGTTGCGCGAGGCGACTTCGGGCACCACTCCGCCGAATTGGGCGTGGATCGAGGCTTGGCTGAAAATCTCATGTGCCAGCACTTCGTCGAACCCCCGCAAAATCGCGGCGGCGGTTTCGTCGCACGAGGTCTCGATAGCGAGGAGCGTGGGCTTGGATCTCATTTCTTTGCGTGGGGGGTGCCTTTTGCGCTTAGGAGCGTGGCTTGGAGTGCATCGACGGCGCGGTCAAGTTGGGGGTCAGCGGGAGGCGTTGCAGGCGCGCTCGCATCCTCTCCCTTTCTACGTGAGCGGAGTAGAGCCGTTTCTTGATCGTGGGTGAGCGTCGCGCGAATGTGTGGACTCACGCCGTGCTCGTGAATGAGTTTGCGGCTGGGGGTAAAGTATTTTGCTGTGGTGAGTCGCGCCGCGGAGCCATCGGGAAGCGATACGACACTTTGCACAGATCCCTTGCCGAAGGTGGTCTCGCCAACGACGAGCGCGCGACCGAGATCCTTGAGCGCTCCGGCGACGATCTCCGATCCGCTCGCACTCGCGTAGTTCGTGAGGACGACGAGGGGATATTCCCGCTGTGAGGTCGAGTTGGACGACGTGCGGTATTCTCTCGATGGAGTGCGACCCTCGGTCGAAACGACGAGGGTGTTGGGTTCCAAAAATTCCCCGCACACATCGACCGCACTGCCGAGAAGCCCGCCTGGATTGTATCGCAGGTCGAGTACAAGTGCATCCATGCCGCTTTTTTCGAGGTTGTTGAGGGCAGTCGCAAGTTCCGTGGCGGTGGGTTCGTTGAACTGCGTGATACGGACATAGCCGATGCGTGGCCGTGTTTTTCCAAGAGACGGCAGGATCTGTGCATCCTTCACGCTGGGCACTTTGATGATGGCTCGGATGATCTCAAAATCTTTCACCTGCGATGTCGAAGGGCGGTTGATCGTCAGTGTCACCTTCTCGCCAACTTTGCCGCGAAGTTTGTCGATGGCGGAGTTAATGTTGAGCTTTTCGGCCGATTCGCCGTTGATCTTTAAAATCTGATCGCCAGGGAGGAGTCCCGCCTCAAATCCGGGTGTGTCTTCCATCGGGTGGAGAACGGTGAGGATACCGGCTTTCTGAGTGAGGGTGACCCCGAGTCCGGCGAATTCGCTTTTTGTATCTTCCTGCATGCTCTTGAAATCCTTCGGTTCCATGAACTGGCTGTGCGGATCGAGGTTGTCGAGCATGCCGTGCAGGGCGCTATAGGTGAGATCTTTGTAGCTGGTCTTAGAATCGTTAACGTAGTCTTGGCGGATCAATTGCATGGCCCGAGTGAGGATTTCAAGTTGCTCGTAGGGGGAATCCGCCTTTTCGGAACGAGGGGTGGTTTCCCCCTTGGCCGAAACGCACGCAAGGAGCAGTGTTAAAAAAAGGAGATAACGCATCGGCATAGATTAGCATCCCCATCGACTTTGCCAAATGCGGATCGCTTTATTGCGTTGGAATAAATGCACCGAACAACGGGGGCGCATTGACTCCGGGGGTTTGATCACACAAAAATGAAAAGCTAGGCGACAATCCCATGAAAAACCTTTTCCGCACCAAATCCATCGAGCAACTCACCCGCGAGGCCCAAGACGGTAGCACTGGTCTGAAGCGCGTCCTGACCCGCATGAATCTGATCGCCTTGGGAATCGGCGCCGTGATTGGAACTGGCATCTTCGTACTCACGGGGCATGCGGCAGCGGACTTCGCCGGTCCCGCTGTGGCCCTTTCTTACGTGTTGTCCGGTCTGGGCTGCCTCTTTGCCGGCCTCTGCTATGCGGAGTATTCGTCCGCGTTGCCGATTGCGGGCAGTGCCTACACTTACACCTATGCGACGCTGGGTGAATTCATGGCGTGGATTATCGGATGGGATCTGATTTTAGAATATCTCTTCGCAGCATCTACGGTCGCCGTGGGTTGGTCGAAACACTTCATTCCTTTTATGAAGGATTTTTTTGGCATTCAACTTCCTGAGCATTTCTGCCGCGCCCCGCTCGACTATGTGGATGGCAAGATGATCGCCACGGAAAACTTCATCAATGTTCCGGCGATCTTGTTGGTCTGGGTGATTACGGCGCTTCTGGTTGTGGGAATCAAAGAGTCCGTCCGCTTCAACAATGTGATGGTCGCAATCAAAGTGGTGATCATCTTAGTGGTCATTGCGCTGGGTTGGGGGTATGTGAACCCCGATAACCTCACGCCATTCATTCCGGAAAACACCGGCGAGTTGGGGAAATTCGGATGGAGTGGCATTCTCAAGGGGGCCGGGGTGATCTTTTTCGCCTACATCGGATTCGATGCCGTTTCGACCGCCGCGCAGGAAACCAAAAACCCCCAGAAAGATCTCATTTGGGGAATGATCGGTTCGCTGGTCATCTGCGGTATCCTCTTTGTGGCCATGTCGGTGGTGCTTTGCGGTATGGTGGACTTCAGGGAACTTCGCGTTGACGCTCCCGTTGTTTACGCTTTGGAAAAAGCTGCTGGCGATGGCTTGAAATGGCTGCGCATGGCGGTGGAGTTAGCTGTTCTCGCTGGTTTGAGTTCGGTGATCCTCGTTCTCCTTATGGGCCAACCGCGCATTTTTTTCAGCATGGCTAAAGACGGGTTGCTGCCTCCCGTTTTTGCTAAAGTGCACCCGAAGTTTCGAACCCCCTATATCACCACGATTATGACCGGACTTTTGTGCTCCGTGATGGCCGGGTTCCTTCCGCTCAATCTTCTAGGTGAGTTGGTCTCGATTGGCACATTGCTCGCTTTCACCGTGGTTTGCATCGGTGTGGTGGTCCTGCGCAAGACCCGTCCCGACATGCCTCGTCCCTTCCGCACGCCCTTGGTGCCATTGGTGCCGATTCTCGGAGCGTTGATTTGTGTGGCGCAAACGGTGCTGCTTCCTTCAGATACTTGGCTGCGTTTGATCATCTGGATGGCTCTCGGAGTGGTAGTCTATTTCCTCTATGGAAGGAAACACAGCCACCTCAATGCGCCAGAGTAACGGGCGGCTTGTTCTCGAGCTTTATTGAGGCTTCACGTTCGGCGGAAGCGCGCCGAAGCCGAGTGCAGTCACTCCCGATTCGTTACAAAGATCCAGCACTTGCAGTATCCTTTCGTAAGGGACGGATTTGTCGGATCGAAGGACCACGGATTGTCCCGCATCCAGCTTCACCAAGCTGGAGAGCATGTCGCGCAGACCGGCATCCTTGATGGGACGTTGGTTCACGGTGATCTCACCGCCGGAGCGTATATTCACTAAGATAGGGGATTTGAGTACGGAATGTTGCGGGGCGGAGGAAGACTTGGGAAGTTCGATGGCGAGCTCGGACTCGACTCGGCTTTCCGTCCAGCTCACGAGCAGGAAGATCACCAACACGAGTAGAACGTCCACGAGGGAGGTGACGTTGAAAAAGAGGCCCTGTGGCGTTTGTCTAGCGCTTCGAAAGGTCATTGTGTTCGAGGGTCCAAGGCTAAGTGGGTTTCAGTATTCCTGCAAACCGGAATCCGTATTAAAATGCTTTTCGCAGATGGCTGGGCAGGATGCCGAGTTGCTCGCGGTATTTGGCCACTGTCCGCCGCGCGACGCCGAGGCCGCGTTCGGAGAGCATCTTGACGATGTTCTGGTCGCTGTAGGGGTGCTGGGAGTTTTCTTCCCGTACGATTTGAGCGATGGCCTGACGGACGCTTTCGTTGCTCACCGTTTCCCCATCGCTATTCGTGTAGCCGTGGGTGAAGAAATACTTCATTTCGAAAATGCCCTGCGGAGTCGCCATGAATTTGCCCGCCGCCGCGCGACTGACCGTCGTTTCATGGACGCCCACGGCATCGGCGACTTGGCTCATGGTCATCGGCTTCAGGTGGGCCGCGCCAAGGTCCATGAATTCCTTCTGCTGGATGACGATTTCTCGAGCAATGTTCAATATCGTCTGCTGGCGTTGTTGGATGCTTTTGATGAAAAAATTGCCCCCTCGGATTTTATCGCGGAGGTAATCCCTCACTTCCTTCGTGGTCCCAGAAAGCATGTCCTTGTAATCATCCGAAATCCGGAGCCTAGGTATCTCGTCGCTGTTGAGCGAGACCGAGTATCCTTCCCCATCGTTTTCGATGAGCACCTCGGGAGTCACGATCTGGTTGGTGTCGGGTGAGTAGGCGCGGCCGGGCATCGGATCGAGTTGAGCGATCACCTCCGCGGCATGCTGGATCTCGGCGACTTCCAGATTGAGTGCCTTTGCGATTTCGTGGAGCTTTTTGCGGCCGAGTTCGTCGAGGTGGTGCTTCACGATGCGCGCCTCGGTCGAGTATTGACGTCCTTGGTGCTTGAGTTGTTGCAGCAGGCATTCGGAGAGGTTGCGTGCTCCCACACCTGGTGGATCAAATTCCTGCACTTTTTCCAGTACGCGTTCCACATCGAGTGACATCACGTCGATGCGAGTTGCTATATCTTCTATATCGGCACGCAGATACCCGCCGGCATCGAGGTCCCCGATGATTTCCACGGCGATCTCGGCATCTTCCCTCGGCCATGATGCGGTGCTAAGTTGCTCCAGTAAATGCTCTGCGAGGGTAGGGGGACGGACTTGGGAGTCCAAAAAATGCTGCCTGCGCTCGAGGGCCTCATGCGTCCAGGGTTCCGCTGTCGAGCGCTGCGCGTAGTATTCATCCCATTGATCGTCCAGCTTGCTGGTCTCTTTTCTATCCAATGGTTCGGATTTATCCGGAACGATCTCCTCCAAGGCGGGATTCGCACGCAGTTCGGTATCCACAAGTTGGCGTAGTTCGGTGAGGGGGGCCTGCAGGATATTTAGGCTCTGCTGCATCTGTGGCGACAGCGACTGCTGAAGAGCCATCCCTGCGACTTGTTGCATGCCTGCCATATTCCGAATAATCGTCAGGCATGAATGCTGCTTCTGCAAGCAATTTCCGCGCCAATTATGGTCGAGCGTAAAGATTCGTTTTTTTGGAAAAAATGCTGTCTGCCACTTGAAATGCGTCTGCTTCGTTGTAATTTGCACAGCATGATGAAGCCGTTTTGTATTTTCGCCTTTCCAATGCTGGCCGTCACTTCCATGGCTGCGGAGCCGGTCGCCCCTCCAATTCCGATTTTGCAGCAACTGAATGCGTCGTTTTCATCCGTTTTCTCAAAGGCCTCGCCTTCAGTGGTGGTGATCGAGGCTAAAGGTCAACCTGCCAGCGCGGTTCCCGATGGGTTGGAGTTATTTTTTCGAGGCCCCAACGGCGTTCCTTACCGTGTTCAGCCCGAAAATAACGGCCCGGCACCCGAGGTTTCCCCGAATATTGGTTCGGGTTTTATCATTAGCGCGGATGGCCAGATCCTCACCAACAACCACGTGATCGCTGATGCCGTGGATATTTCCGTGAAGCTCAAAGATGGACGTCGTTTTTCGGCTGAAGTCATAGGCGCTGATGAACGCAGCGACCTCGCCGTCTTGAAAATCAACGCCCCGGATCTCCCTATTGCGGAGTTAGGCGATAGCGATGCGGTGAAGGTTGGCGAATTTGCTTTTGCCATCGGCACCCCGATGGAGCTCCCCTACACGTTCACATTTGGTGTTGTGAGCGCGAAGGGTCGCAATCTCGGACTTGGAGGTCACTACGATGAATATCTCCAGACCGATACCTCAATCAACCCCGGCAATAGCGGCGGCCCGCTCTGCGATATCCAAGGCCGAGTGATCGGCATCAACACGCTTATTAGTGGCAACAATCGTGGCGTTGGCTTTGCGATTCCCATCAATGCAGCGAAAGACGTCGCGAGCCAAATCGTATCCAAGGGCTACGTGAGTCGGCCATGGTTGGGAGTTTCTATTGCCAGTCTTGAGGATTTGAAGCAGTGGCGAGGCATGTTTCAGGGCGCGACCCGGGGAGTTGTTGTGCGAGGCGTTGAGCCCGGAGCCCCAGCGCAAATGAGCGATTTGGCACCGGGCGATGTGATCACAAAAGTCGACGGCAAAACTGTCGAGCTTGCCTCCGACTTACAGCGGGAAATTTTGACTAAAAAAATCGGCCAAAGTGTGGCACTCGACATTGTGAGGCAGGGGAAAGCCCTCCGCATCGCTGTGAAAACCGGTGAGCAACCGGACAAGTTCATGCGTGCATCTGTACGCCGCCCAGCATCCAAGCCGCCAACTCCTCGCTCGAATCCCTCTGCACCCCCGTCGACTCCCGGACTCACGGTCAAAAGCGCGACTCCAGAAAACCTTGCCGCACTCCAACTCCACCGGAAGGAAAGCGGCGGAGTTGTTATCACAGAAGTCGAGCCTTATAGCGCCTCCGCAGCAGCCGGACTCGAGGTCGGGGATGTGATCACCGAAGCTGGGGGGCGTCCAGTGTTTGGCCCGGACGATATCGAGGCCGCGATCAGTCTCGCTGACGAGGATCACGGGGTTCTTCTTCTGCTGGAGCGACGGGGCCAGAAGACGTTTGCTATCCTCAAGCCCTGATCAATCGGATGTGGTGCCGGGATTTGTTTTGGGTAGGGAGTTAGGCAAAAAAAACTTGCATCAAGGTAGGGAATTGTTGCTCATATTCCCCGTGGTTCCTTATTGGCTCAACAAAATTCTCAGTGCACTAAATGGCGTCAGCTTTTCCGTTTTAGTGGCAGTGCTCGGATTGAGTTTGGCACAAGCTGCGGAGTCTGGGGACGTTCATCTGGTAGCGAATATTTTCAAGCCTCTCTCGCGACCCGCCCAAATGCTTTTGGAGCCGACTCAATTGGTGCTATTGGTCACGCTCGGCATTTTTTTGATCGTTGTTGGCGTTTTGGTCTTTGTTCTTATCCAGTTTCGCCCATGCCTTGATGAACCCGACTCCCTCAGGCCCGGTTGCTACATGCCTGTCCTCCGTGGTTAAAAATCCCCACCAACCGATTCCGCTTTCCGACGACTCCCAAACAACCATCAACTTAAAACCTAACCCTTAATCCTTAAAACTCCTATGTCCCAACTCGGTATGATCGGCCTCGGCCGCATGGGGGCCAACATGGTCCTCCGTCTTCTTCGCAATGGTCACAAAGCTACTGTCTTTGACCGCTCGCAAACCGCCATTGACTCCCTCGTCAAAGAAGGCGCCACTGGTGCGACATCCCTCGCAGATTTCGTTTCCAAGCTGGAAGCCCCTCGCGCCATTTGGCTTATGGTGCCAGCGGCTGCAGTGGACTCCACCATCGAGGAACTCCTCCCGCTCCTGGAAAAAGGCGACACCATCATCGACGGCGGCAATTCCTACTACATCGACGATATCCGCCGCGCCAAGCACATCGCGCCCAAAGGAATCCATTATGTCGATGTCGGAACCAGCGGCGGCGTCTGGGGCCTCGAGCGTGGGTATTGCATGATGATCGGTGGCGAGAACGAAATCGTCCAGCGCCTCGATCCGATCTTCCGCACACTCGCACCCGGCATCGGCGACATCCCGCGCACTGTGGGACGCCCTGAAAATCAAGGCACTGCCGAACTCGGTTACCTCCACTGCGGAGCAAACGGCGCTGGACATTTCGTCAAAATGGTTCACAACGGCATCGAATACGGCATCATGGCCGCCTACGCAGAAGGCATGAATGTCCTCAAAAATGCGAACATCGGTGTAAAAACACAAACCATCGATGCGGAAACAACACCGCTCCGCGATCCGGAACATTACCAGTTTGATTTCAACCTGACGGATATTTCTGAAGTCTGGCGGCGAGGAAGCGTCGTCGCCAGTTGGCTCCTCGATCTCACGGCAAACTCGCTCGTCAAGGATCCTTCACTCAAAGATTTTGCCGGCCGTGTCAGCGACTCTGGCGAAGGGCGTTGGACGATCAAGGCCGCTATCGATGAGGGTGTCCCCGTTCCCGTTCTCACCACGGCTCTTTACGAACGCTTTAGTTCCCGAGGCGATTCCGATTTCCAAGATAAACTTCTTTCCGCCATGCGCTATCAATTTGGTGGCCACCTCGAAAAAAAGGATTGACCACAGAGAACACAGAGAGCACGGAGGAGGAATTTAAAGTCAAAAAAAAGCCACTTTTTCCGCCATCGAACCACTCCCTCTTTTGTCCCTGACCCCCGCATTCAAAATCACTTAAAACTTAATTCTTAAAACTTAAAACTCCTATGCACCTCACTTCACACCCCGCTTGGGACTCGCTCACCGATCAAGCTGAAACCCTCCCTCACCTTTCTGAACTCTTCGAGGTAGATCCTCAACGCGCGGAGAAATTCCAGATCGAAGCCGCTGGGCTCTTTTTTGATTACTCGAAAAACCTGATCACCGAGGACACGGTGAAATCCCTTATCGAACTCGCCAATGCCGCCGGTCTTCGCGACCGGATCGACGCGATGTTCCGAGGTGATAAAATCAACATCACCGAGGATCGTGCCGTCCTGCACACCGCTCTTCGTGCGCCTCGCACAGCCTCGGTCAAGGTTGATGGGGTGGACGTCATTCCCGAGGTTCACGAAGTCCTCGACCGCATGGCCGTATTTTCCAACCGCATCCGCACTGGCGAGTGGAAGGGACACACGGGCAAGCGCATCAAAAACATCGTCAACATCGGCATCGGCGGTTCCGATCTCGGCCCCGTTATGGCCTACGAAGCGCTCCGGCACTACACTGACCGCTCGCTCACCTTCCGCTTTGTGTCCAATGTGGATGGCACCGACTTCGCCGAGGCCACGCATGACCTCGATCCTTCCGAGACCCTTTTCATCATCTCCTCAAAAACCTTCACCACCCTCGAGACCATGACCAACGCCGCGACAGCGCGCGAATGGTCGCTCGCCGGCCTCGGTGGTGATGCGTCCGCCGTCGCGAGGCATTTCGTTGCCGTCTCGACGAATGCCGAAAAGGTTTCCGCCTTCGGTATCGATACCGCCAACATGTTTGGATTTTGGGATTGGGTGGGGGGACGCTATTCCATGGATTCCGCCATCGGCCTTTCGAATATGATCGCCCTTGGGCCGGATCATTTCCGCGATATGCTCGCCGGGTTTCACGAGATGGATGAGCATTTTCGGACCGCTCCCTTTGAGCAAAATATCCCTGTTCTCCACGGTCTCCTCGCGCTCTGGTATAACGACTTTTTTGGTGCACAGACCATTGCTGTCCTCCCCTACGAGCAATATCTGAAGCGCTTTCCCGCCTACCTGCAGCAACTCACAATGGAAAGCAACGGCAAGCACGTTCAACTCGACGGCACTGAGGTGGACGCCGATACCGGCCCGATCTACTGGGGCGAACCCGGGACGAACGGCCAGCATTCCTTCTACCAACTCATCCACCAAGGCACGCGCCTCATCCCTTGCGACTTCATCGCCTTCGCCAAGTCGCTGAATCCCCTCGGTCGCCATCACGACCTGCTCATGTCGAATGTCTTTGCCCAAACCGAGGCGCTCGCCTTCGGAAAAACACTCGAACAGGTCGAGGCGGAAGGCACCCCGTCCGCGCTAGCCCCCCATCGCGTTTTTGAAGGCAACCGCCCATCGAATGTCATCATGGGCGAAAAACTTACTCCCGCTGCGCTCGGGCGTCTCGTCTCGCTCTACGAAATGAGTGTCTTCACGCAAGGCGTGCTCTGGAATATCAATCCCTTCGATCAATGGGGCGTCGAACTCGGCAAGGTGCTCGCCCAACGCATCATCCCCGAACTCGAATCCACAGGCGAGCCCGACCTGAAACACGACTGCAGCACGAATTCGCTGATTCGCAGGTATCGGAAGATGAAAGCACTTTAATTGTTCGCTTTCTTGTCTTGACTCATAAACATGAAATTTGTGTGCTCAAGTAAAGGTGGCCAAAAAATTCTCATCTCATGCCAAGCGCATATATTGAAACCACCATACCCAGCTACTACGTGGCTCGCAGTTCTCTGAATCTGCTTCAGGCTTCCCGCCAAGCGAGCACGCGGCTCTGGTGGGATTCTGGTTGCTCGGGATTGGAGATTTTCACTTCTTTGGAGGCAATAGATGAAGCTGGGGAAGGTGATGAAGAAATGGCTCAAATGAGGCTGAAGCTCTTGGAGAAAGTCACACGGTTGGAAATCACGGATGAGATTGGCAACCTCGCTGTTAAACTTGTGAGCAGCGGATTGATTCCCGACAAAGCCGCCTCTGATGCGATTCATATTGCGGTGGCATCTGCACACGGGATGGACTATCTTGTAACATGGAACTTCAAGCATATCGCCAATCCCTTTATCCAGGATCGCTTGCGCAAGACAGTTCAAGACTTCGGTTTCCATTTTCCGGTGATGTGCAGTCCCGAAGAACTACTACAAAACAATGAAGACAATTGACTCTCTACTAATTCGCCCCGATCCAGTTATGGCCGAGGTGCGTAGCATCAAAACCGCACTCGCTGCCAAGCATAATTTCGATGTGATGGCGATGATTCGGTCACTTCAAGATCGCGAGCAAAAACAAAAGAGCGAACGCAATCCACCAAATGCCTGCCTGCGTCCTGCCTCCTACTGACCTTGCTCAATGATGTCCAATGTCCTTGCGCAAACCCAAGCCCTCGCCTTCGGAAAAACCCTCGCCGAAGTCGAAGCCGAAGGCACTCGCCCCGCACCGCGTCTTCGACGGCAACCGCCCGTCCAATGTCATCCCCGTCGAAAAACTCACCCCCGCCATCCTCGGCAGCCTCGTCTCCCTCTACGAAATGAGTGTCTTCACCCAAGGCGTCCTCTGGGACATCAACTCCTTCGACCAATGGGGCGTCGAACTCGGCAAGGTGCTC
>RFZT01000340.1 GCA_009920585.1 bacterium | reverse complement strand
AGATTGAGTCAGCGACGCGCTCACTGTTCCGGCGAGGAGTTTGCGGCTGCGGGATGGAATGGCGAGCGAGACTTCGGAGAGATTGGGATTCGAGAGAAGTGATTCTTTTCCTGCGCGAACGGCTTGAACGAGCGAGAGGAATTGCCATTCGTCCAGCGTGGTTCCAGCGGCAGTTAGTTTTTCAGAAATCGCATGAGCTAGGGCGAGGTCCATGTTGTCACCTCCAAGAAGGAGATGCTCACCCACTGCAACGCGCTCGAGCGAAAGGTCGCCGTCCTTGGACGTCACGGAGATCAAGCTGAAGTCGGCCGTGCCGCCTCCCACATCGCAAACGAGAATCAAATCCCCATCGCTCACTTGCTTTCTCCACTCAAGACCGTGGCTTTCCAGCCAAGCGTAGAAAGCGGCCTGAGGTTCTTCGAGAAGTGTCACCTCGCCAAGGCCGGCCAATTTTGCGGCTTCCAGCGTGAGTCCACGCGCGGCTTCATCAAAGGAGGCTGGTACGGTGATCACCACATGGGCTGGATCCAAGCTGCCCGAAGGGAGTGAGGATTTGACGGATTCCAGCAGGTGAAGGAGAAGTTGGTGAGAGACCTCGAGTGGCGACCATTTTTCGGAAACAACAGCGCTTCCCCAAGGAAGGATCGGGCCGCGCCTGTCTGCGTGCGGGTGGCATAGCCAGCTCTTTGCAGAAACGATCAAACGGTCGGGTTGGAGTGCCCCACGATCCCGTGCAAAGAGGCCGGCGAACCACTTTTGAGCTTCTTTATTCCAAGGCAGCGAGGGCCCGCCTTCAGGGAACTCGCCTTCGGCGGGAATGTAGATGGCGGAGGGGAGAAGGGATTTCTCGCCGATGCCGTTGGCCGTGACAACTTGGGTGAGGGGAAGGATGTCAGGCAAGCCGTCCACGCCGGCGCTTGCGATGGCACAGTTACTCGTGCCGAGATCGATTCCAAAAAACGTATCCATTTTTAAATTGAGATTTTCATTTCCGAACGAGACGAGCGGTTTTCTAGGCGGCGCCGAGTTCGACTTCCGCTGGAGCCAAGACTGGCCATGGGCGTTGGTCGGTGGTGCCGGTGACACGAGGTAATTTCACCGAGCGGGCCAACCAGCCCGGATGGAGGAGTTTTCCGGTGTAGGGAGGATTTTCAGGAACGGCTCCGAGTAAACGGTGTGCGGCGGCATCGTAGCCACTAGCCAGTACGACCTTGTCTCCCTCGTTGCCAGTATGGAGGGCGGTGATGTCAAAATATTCCTCCAGCACTTTGCGGCATCCAGCATGAACGACGCGTGCTGCTGCGCCGAGTTGTTGGTCGCTGGCGGCCGCGACGTCTTCTTTAACGAAATCCACCAAGCGCCCTTGTTCTTGTAACAAAGCCAGAAAGGCGACGATTTCCGCTTCCGCGCGAGGTGGAGGAGGCGGGGGAGCGGATGGCGTTATCGGTGCTGTCGCTGCAGCGGGTGGAAGTTGCGGAGCCGAGGCTTTGGATGCAAAAAAGAGCACAGCCAGTCCAAGTAGAGCCGAGGTGATTTCGACGCCTGCCTTCACATTGGGATCAGGATAAAAAACGGCGCTGGCATTTAGCGCCAAAACCAATCCTCCAGTACCCATCAGTAATTTCTTAACCATGGCGGAAATTGTGTGAGAGCGATTCGAGAAAGGCAATGGCCATTGCACTGAGGGATTGTCCCCAGGCGAAAGAGTTTTGCGTTTGTTGTTTGATTTTTCCGATCACCTGTTTGACACTGCTATTCATTCAGCACCCGTAGCTCAATTGGATAGAGTGCCGGCCTCCGAAGCCGTAGGTTGTGGGTTCGACCCCCGCCGGGTGCAGTTTCCCCAACCTTGTAATAAGATGAATTGACTACGCGGTTCACGGTGAACACTGAGGGTTGGGATGTTTTCGGTTCGCTTCTTTCAAGCTCCGAGCCAGGGTTTTTATTCCTGCGAGATCGGATTTTCAAAAATGACCTGCTGTTTAAGATTGCGGGCGAGGGGACGAGCATTATAGATTTCACGCTCAGTTGCCGGCGTGGCGGAATTGGCAGACGCGCGCGACTCAAAATCGCGTATCTCACGATGTGTCGGTTCGATCCCGACCGCCGGTAGTCCCACCTTATTTTCAAGGTGGGGGAAACTTTTATTCCACGGTATTCGCTGATATTTGTGGAGTGTCGCGAGCGACATTTTTTGAATGGGCGAATTCTTTTCGTGAAGGAGGGTTTGATGCCTTGTTGGAGCGAGTGAAACCGGGCCCGAAAGGATTGGAGGTGAGAGGCGTGCCTGAGGCTGTGGTAAACGAACTCAAAGCCGGATTGGAAAGCGGTCGATGGGCCACAGGCAGAAGCGGCCCGCATTTGGCTCCAGAGAGAGTGTGGTATTAAACTTCCGTATGTGACGGTCTGGTCGTGGCTAAAAAAATTAGGAGGGGTGCTGCGGGTGCCGCGG
>RFZT01000339.1 GCA_009920585.1 bacterium | reverse complement strand
GGTATGGATATCTCGAGACATTGAGCGAGCGTCCGCGCGGCAAGAATGGCAGTGCCGTTCGCAAACTGGCTCGGTTTGTCGAAAAACCCGACCTCGAAAAAGCCACGGCCTATTTGGAGAAGGGGAACTTCTTTTGGAATTCGGGTATCTTTGTTTGGCGCGTCTCGACTTTTGTCGAGGAAGCCCGGCGTCAATTGCCCGCGCTCGCGGATTTCATCGAGAGTCTGAATTCTCCAAGCGATCTTCCAGCCTTGTTGGCTGAAAAATTTGCATTATTGCCGAAGATTTCGGTGGATTACGCCATCATGGAAAATGCTCAGGAGGTCCTGACCGTTCTAGCTGAATTCGATTGGGACGATGTGGGCGCTTGGACTGCTCTGCCAGCGCATATCGCCCCAGACGCTAATGGAAATTGTCTCCGAGGATTCGTCGTGGCTCACGATGCTCATCAAAATATCGCTATCTCCAACGGACGCCTCATCGCGCTTTGCGGAGTGAATGATCTGGTCGTGGTAGAAACGCCAGATGCGATTCTCGTATGCGCCAAGGCCAGCGTGCAGGATGTGAAGGCCCTCCAGCCTCACCTCCCGCCAGAGTTGAAATAAATTGCGCAGTTGGCGTTGCTGATATCCATGCCGGGAAGTTATTAAGTCAGTCGATTGATGGTTTAGTGGAGTTCGATCTCGGCTACGCGAACGACGAGGTTCGTGCCGTAGGGATAGCCTGTGAAATCGATGGCGGCGAGTCCGTCCTGCGGGTTGTGGGTGAATTTCAACTCCTCATGATTATCCATCCAGCGAACACTTCGGATCGGACGATCGAGTCCCTTGATCGGGCGCGGGCCTGTGCCGCCGAGGCTAACTGTGACGTTGCCGTGTCCGCTGATGGCGAGATCGAAAACGAAGTAATAAAGTTTTCCATTGGCTTCCAGAATGAAATCTCGTCCTTGGCAGGCAAAGGTAGTTGGTTTCCCCTCGTAAATCGGATCGCTATATCTCGCGACCCATTCCCCGGCGCGGCGAAGTGCTGCTGTCTCGTAATCCGGAATGCGCCCCGTGGCGGTGGGGCCGACGTTCAGGAGATAATTGGCGCCGGCACGGCGGCAGTGGGCGAGGTTCTGGATGATATCGCTGGGGGATTTGTAAGCGAAGTCGGAGCTTCCAATGCCCCAATGGGCGTTCATCGTTTGGCACATCTCACCGGAGATGTATTTCGGCCAACCCTCACGATTCATAGGGTGTGGGAGGGATTGCTCGAAGGTGACGCTATCAATCTCGGGGTGTCCTAGTTGGCCCTCACTTCCGATGCCGGTGTTGTTGATGATTATGGTATCGGGTTGGTGAGAGCGGATCATTTTGTAGAGCCGATCTTCCTTCCAATCCGCCTTCCGAGACCAGGTCCCATCAAACCAAAATCCCCCGATGGGGCCGTAGTGCTTGCAGAGAATCTCAACAGAGGAGTGAAGATAGTCCAGATACTCGTCGAACTTCGTCTGGTCGCAGGTGTCGCTTTGCCAACTCCAGTCGAGGGTGGCGTGGTAAAAGAAGGGGACAATACCCTCCGCCCGGCATCCCGAGACGAATTCCGCGACAAGATCGCGGCCAGCAGGCGTGTGGAGGGCGTCGTGCTTGGAAAGGCCACGGGTATCGTAGAGGCTGAAACCCTCGTGGTGGCGCGTGGTGAGGACGATGTACTTCATCCCTGACTCGCGCGCGAGTCGTGCGATAGATCGCGCGTCAAAATCCTCCGCTGTGAATGTCTTTTCCAGCTCGTTGTAGTGATCGAAAGGGATTTTTTCCAAGCTTTGGATCCACTCACCTTTACCCAGTTGGGAGTAGAGTCCCCAATGGATGAACATCCCGTAGGCGAGGGATTCGAAGTCAGCGATGCGTGGAAGTGGCGTTGGGATCGGCATGGTTTTACGTGAAGCCCGAATCTAGAGGTTGAGTCCCAAGGCTTAGCTTTTTGAAATAAAAAGAAGAAGTCGCAATTTGGGTGGATATCACTACCAACGGCCTAGAATGGCTGCTGCATATTGATTTTTGTAGCCCTCTAAAGGCAACTTGGATCGTTTAAATAGAAAAACAAAAAACCGGCAGTATGAAACTGCCGGCTTTTGTTTTATTGGTGGGAAAGGCTTAGGATTTCTGCTCGAGAATAGCGGCCTTGACCTGCTCTGGAACCTGCTCGAAGTGCGATGGCTCCATGGAGTAGGAAGAGCGACCCTTTGAGAGAGAGCGGATAGCTGTTGCATATCCGAACATTTCCGAAAGAGGAGCTTCCGCATTAACTGTCGAAAGATTGCCCTTGGTTTCAATGCCCATGATGCGAGCGCGGCGGCGATTCAAGTCACCCATGATGTCACCTTGGAATTCATCTGGAGTGATGTTTTCGACCTTCATGATTGGCTCAAGAAGAATAGGCTTGGCTTTTTTCATCGCGTCTTTCAGAGCGAAGAT
>RFZT01000338.1 GCA_009920585.1 bacterium | reverse complement strand
ATATCGCCTTGGGTGGGAGCATAGATGCCCGTGATAACGTTGAATGCCGTCGTCTTGCCGGCGCCATTGGGGCCGATGATGCCGTGAGCGTGACCGGCGCGGACGGCGAAAGATGCCTCTGACAAAGCGCAAAGACCACCGAAGCGTTGCGTGACATTCCGCATCTCAAGCAGAGGCTCGTCGGTCATTTTTCCTCCTCCTTTTTTGGAAATTCGCGCCGTGGCACGAACCAAGCGAACTCGCGCAAGCCCATAATGCCGCGCGGACGAAAGAGCATTAGCAAAACGAGAACCAGCGGCAAAATGACCATCCGCCACGTGCCAGGTAAAAACCGTCGCACCCAGCACAGATCCGCCCAGCGAACCGATGCCGCCGAGGTAAACCATCACGAGGATTTCCGTGGATTTGACGATGTCGAAGGACCCGGGATTGATGAATTGCAACTGGTGAGCGAAGAGCGCTCCAGCCACACCGCCAAAGAACGAGGAGACCACAAAGGCGGTGAGCTTGGCCTTGCGGGTATCCACCCCCATCGCGCCTGCGGCAATCTCATCCTCCCGCACAGCAATGATCCCACGACCGTAGCGGGAGTAAACCAGATTGCGGATCACCCACAGCGTGAGGAAGACCCACACGGCGGTCCAGAGCAGCGTGGTTTCATTACCAATCCCGAGGAAACCTCGTGGCCCACCCACATAACTGATATTTTCAATCCCCGACTTCACAATCATCAGAAACGCCAAGGTGACAATGGCCAAGTAGTCCCCTCGTGTTTTAAAGGATAACATACCGAGCAGCAAGCCGACTACGGCGGCGCCCACCAGCCACTTCGCCGAGACAATGGCAGAAAGATAGGCACCGAGGGCCATGAAGCCGGCATGACCGACGGAAAATTCGCCCATCCATCCGTTCACAAGATTCAAGCTCGCACACAGAATGATATTGATCCCTAGCGTAATGAGAATGAACCGAACGTAATCATCGACGATGTTGAATTTTTCGATCGCAAAACAAGCAGAGAGAGCGAAGCAGACCAATGCTAGAAGCACACCACGCGGTGGAGGAATTTGGAGAAATCGCATCACACCTTTTGCACCGAGGGACGACCCAGCAGGCCGTGGGGTTTGAAAACAAGGATCACAAGCAACAACGAGTAGGCCACGAGGTCACGATAAGTCGATGGGAGAGCCGTTACGGTGAGCACCTCGACAGCGCCAAGCATGTAGCCACCCAACACCGCGCCACGCATATTGCCGATACCACCGATCACCGCGGCCACAAAGGCCTTCCATCCCACCAGCATGCCCATCGAGGCCCCAATGACCGGGTAGGCCAATCCATAAAGAACGCCCGCCGCACCTCCCAGTCCGGCCCCGATCGCAAAAGTCATGCTGATGATTGTATTCACAGGTATCCCCATGAGCGGGACGCTGAGCCGATCCTGCGCGATAGCACGCATCGCCAGCCCGTAACGTGTGCGGCGGATAAAGAAGTCGAGCGCGAGCATGAGCCCGACTGAGACGCCTACAATGAGAACCTGGAGTGAGGAAACCGTTATCTCCCCAAATTGCCATGTCTTACTATGAAATAACTCAGGCATCCGCTGGGAGTAGGGACTCAGGCTGAGCGTGGTATTCTGAATCACCAAGCCGCAGCCCAGCGCGGTGATGATCGAGGACACGCGTGGCGCATTGCGAAGCGGGCGGTAGGCGAGTCGCTCGATGCAAACCCCAAGCAGCGCCGTCGCCAACATGACCACGATCAGCGCCACGACAAAGGGAGCTGGAACGAACAGCAAAAGCAGGAAGCAAAAAAACGCGCTCACCATGAAAACATCGCCATGGGCGAAATTAATCATCACCAGCACGCCATAGACCATGCTGTAACCGAGCGCGATAAGGGCGTAAATGGAGCCGAGCTGAACGGCATTAATAGCCTGCTGCGCGAAATAATCCATAGGGATTGGGCGATCCGGTTAAGGCAAAGCGTTGGCGACCCACACGAACGCCCCATCCTTGATCTGAAGCACCACTGCGCTTTTGACGGGATCTCCCGAACCGGGCTCGAATTTAAATGTGCCCGTCACGCCTTTGTATTCGCGGATCTTCGAGAAGGCTTCGCGAACGGCCTCACGATCGTTCTTTCCGGCATTTTTTAAAGCCTCCACCACGAGCCCGCAGGAATCGAATGTGAGTGCGGCGACATCGTCCGGCGCTTGGCCGTATTTTGCCGTATAATCCGTGATGAATTGCTTCGCCTCATCGGTCGCAATCTGGGTCGAAAAGTGGTTGCAGAAATAGGATCCATTCACATCGGCGCCGCCGAGTTTGATGATTTCGGGGGAACTCCAGGCGTCACTACCGAGCAAGGGGACGGTGATTCCAAGACGTCGGGCCTGCTGCGCGATGAGTGGCACATCATTGTAGTAAGCTGGAAGGAATATAATGTCCGGATTTCCT
>RFZT01000337.1 GCA_009920585.1 bacterium | reverse complement strand
ACGCCCGAATACGACATCTACCCGAAAGAGCTGGTTGCGCCCTACCGCGACTATCGCTTCAAGGTGGGTGAGGACATGTATGTTTTGGCCGAGGATAAGGCGCTCCTCGTACGACGCGACTTCAGCGGGGCCGGGAAAACATCGGTGGTGCTGGTGAATACTTCGAACCTGAAAGCGGTCGTACAAAGCCAAGTGGATATCGATGGCTGGTATGTCGATAGCAGGAAAGTCGGCGACCGTCTGGTTGTCACCACGCAATCGTGGGCGCCTCCCTATTATGTCAGCAAATCCAAGGTCAGCGTGATCGAGAATCTCAGCACCACTCCACGTCTTGCGGGTAGTGTGGACTTGGATCGCAATGTGGGTCTGATGGGAGTGACCTCCGAATATATCTGGATCGCCGGAAATGCCGATAACTCGTGGTGGAACTCGTGGGGGAAGAGCAGAGTGACGCTCTTTCCGATTAAAAATCTCCCGAGCGTTTCAAGCTCCACGACCTTTGATCTCGGTGGTGTGGTTTACGATAAATTTAAAATCCATCAAAATGGGAAAGCGCTTTTTGCGGTCACGCAGAGTTGGAACAGCAACTGGCGCAGTGTGACGAATCTGGAAAGTTACTCGCTCGAGGGCTCTGTGCCCACGCTGCTGAAAAGCCATACGCTAGTGGAAGGCGAGAGCCTCCATGCCACCCGCTTCGATGGTGACCGTGCCTACATAGTGACTTTTTTCCAAGTCGATCCCCTTTGGATTATGGATCTCTCGGATCCCGCGAACCCGAAGGTGGAGTCCGAACTTCAAGTGCCAGGCTGGTCTTCCTACATTCAGCCTATGGGCGACTACCTTGCCGCAGTGGGAGTCGAGGGAGGTTCGCTCACAGCCTCGCTATTTAATGTCAAAGACCCCGCCAATCCCTCACTCGCGAGCCGGGTGACGATCGGCGACAAGGGCTACACCTGGAGCGAAGCAAATTGGAACGAGAAAGCGGTGGCGATTCTCGCGGAGCAAAATCTCATTCTCCTGCCTTACCAATCCTACTCCTGGACCGATGGCTCCTCCTCGGCGGTGCAATTGGTCGATATGGATCTCGCGACGGGTACGCTGGTGAAGCGGGGTGTGATCGCCCATGCGTTTCAGCCTCGCCGCGCCACGGCTCTTCAAGAGGGAATTCTGGCCTCCATTTCCAACCGGGAGCTGTTCCTTGTGGATGCGGCAAATCGCGACAAGCCAGCTTTGCTCTCCGAAGTCGCGCTGGCTTTTGGCGCTGATCGCATCGTCCATGCGGACGCAAAGCACATTGTTCACTGTGAAGGTGGGGGATGGAATGGAGGCAATGCGACATTGCGAGTCTCGACAGCGAAGGATGCCGACGATGTTCTCTCGGAGACTCTACTGTCAGCGGGTCGGGTAGTCTCTTCGGGCGTTCAGGGCAATCGCATGGCCGTCTTGGTTGAAAACTCCATCAAACCCGAGTCATCGCAACTCATATTCTACCGCCTCGATAAGCTTCCCGAGTTGGTGGAATCTGGACGTGCCGCCATCAACCTCAGCGAGGTATCGGGTGCGACAGCGCAAATTCTTTGGCCCTATGCCGACACCATCGCCGTCGCGCTTCGCCGCCAAGGTTGGGGTTGGGGATGGGGCGGTGGCTATCGGAGGCCGATGGTGATGGACGACACTCCGATGCTGAGCCCGTCAGTTATGCCGTATCGCGGGTGGTATGGGAATGCCCAAGACACAGTCCAGTTCATCGCTTACGATCTTAGTGGGGCCTCGCCGACTCTTGCCTCGACGATGAAGTTTGATGACCTCAAGCCCAGCAATACATCACGTTTCTTCTCTGCCGACGGGTTGGTTGCGTTTTCGATGGAGTCCACCAAGGATGACCCCGTTGTAGAAAGTAATACAACCTCCGTGAAGCCTAGATCGGCGGCCATTGTCTCCATCTCTCTTCCCCCAGTCACACGTGGTTTTACGCGGCAGCGCATCAGTTCCCAACTCCAAGTGGTGGACTACGCCGATGCCTCCAAGCCTTCCCGCTGGCCTACCACGACGATTCCCGGCAAACTCGAGCATATCACCGAGTGGGATCGCTCGGCGGGGCTGCTTTTCACCTCACGCGCCAATGACGCGGGCGGCATCGCCTTGGATGCCCTTCTTTACGAAGCGGCGCAGGCCTCTGCCATCACCTCTTGGGATAGTGGAAAAGTCGCCGCGCCATTTTCCTTTTCCGCACGTTCTCTCTTTGTGGCGGATTCTGGCCTGAGTCGCCGAGACCTATCCAATGAAGGGCAATTCACGTTAAAGGGATCCATTTCGAATCTTCCATGGCAGCCCAATGAACTCGCTGCAAAAGGGGATGCCCTTCTCCTTCGCAACGGGGCGGATATTGGGGCGATAGCCCTTGATCTCAAGGCTCCGCTTCAGAAATGGAATATCCCAGGCTGGTCTTGGCAGTTGCAG
>RFZT01000336.1 GCA_009920585.1 bacterium | reverse complement strand
AGAAAATATGGTATGACGATATATCTCCGAAAGAAGTATTCCACTTAGCGATAACAACATTTCAAAAAGACTATGCACTCATTATTAATGCCTTCAAACGAAACTAAAGTAGTGACCGAGATTACTTACATTCCACAGATCACCCCATCGACTGCGACTATTGAGGAAATGGATTCATGGCTTATGGCCCAGGGAGCTGAAATTTTAGATTCGGAACACCTCAAAGCCGTCGTGCATAAAATTTCATGGGCAAATGTGCCAGGCGAAAATCCGGGAGACACGGAATTTCCATTTGCTTCCGCTTGGTAGAAACCACCTATCCTCTGTGAGAACCCCTGAAGCCTTAAAACTTCCCATGTATTTCCCCGTCCTGCTTTGGCGCAAACCGCCCGCCGCAAAGGACTATCCACAGAATTCACAGGCGACATTAACAGATCTCTAATATTCTGAGATTTATTGACTTTTAATCTATGCTTGCAAAGCCCAAACTTTACCTTGAGACAACTATTCCAAGCTATTTGGTATCCAAGCCCAGTCGGGATTTAAGATTAGCCGCAGATCAAGAGCAAACTGTCGAATGGTGGGAGGAGCACCGTGGTCGCTTTGAGATTTTCGTTTCTGCTGTTGTCTTGCGCGAGGTTTCCAAAGGGAATCCGGAAATGTCCCAAAAGCGGATTGATGCCCTTTCCGGCATTCCTCTTTTGAGCCCTACCGAAGAATCTGAAGAATTAACGATTCGCTTGCTTGAAGAAGTCGTTCCGGCAAACGCTGCGGATGATGCTGCTCACATTGCCATTGCGACAGTGCATGGAATCGATTTTTTACTCACATGGAATTGCAAGCATATCAATAATCGCTACACTACCAGGAAAATTGAAGAATGCTGCCAAAAGATGGGCTTCACCTGTCCTGTTATTGCGACACCTACCGAACTTATGGAGATTGGATTATGAAAGAAAATACTATTTTAAAGGAAATCCGCAAAACCCGGGATGAACATGCGAAAGAGCATGGCTACAGCGTCCATAAAATTTTCGAACAACTGCGACTTGATACAGAAAAACTCAAATCAGAAGGCTGGCAGGTTATTAATAAACAAAAGTTGGCTTTGAATCATAAGTAATTGGTCCGCATTTACCCTTCATTCAACCCAAGACCCAACCTTCTGAAAATGATTTTGCCTATACTGCCTAACCTCCGTGCTCTCCGTGTCTCCGCGCCCCTGTGGGAGCCGCTGAAAACTCCAAACTGAAAACTTCCCATTTTTCGACTTGATTCGATATGTGATCCGAGAAATGTTTCACATATGAATATTACACTGTCAGTGCCGGAGGATGTTGCCGCGCAGGCGAAGCTGGTGGCTGCCCACAAGGGCGAGACGCTATCCTCTTGGTTCAGACAGCAAGTGGCGCGGGAGTCCGAGGAAATGGAACTCGGGCGCGTTGCCGCTATCGATCCTGAAACGGCGGCCGCAGTGGGGTCTGCCCTGCCGCTGGAGGAGCACTGGAACGATCCCCGCTGGCGGGCCTTGGCGGAAAAACACCTGCGGTGAAAGTTCTTTTCGATGCCAATGTGGTGCTGGATGTTTTGTTGAAACGGCCCGGATTCTCCCAAGCCGCCATGGCGATTGCCAAGGTGCCGGAGCCGTGGTTGTCCACGCTTTCGCTGGCGAACATCCTCTACATCGTCGGGCGGTCGAAAGCCGGACGCATCGAGGGCCCGCTCGCCTATATGCGATCCAAATTCCGCCTCGCCGCGCTGACATTGACAGGGCGTCGGAATTGGGCTGGGAGGATTTCGAGGACGCCCTTCAAATCGCAGTGGCCGAAGAAAACGCCATTCCGCTTCTTGTGACAGGCAACTTGGACGACTTCGAATCCACTCCCAAGGTCAAAGTTGTTTCAGTGGCTGAGTTTCTAAAGCTGGCAAAAAAAACCGGCTCCTCGAAAAGATGAAATTTGCAATCATAGGCTGCGGATTGATCGGCAATAAACGGGCGGCGACCATACCCGAAGGCGCGCTGGCCGTGGCATGCGACGCAGATATTTCTCGAGCAGAGGCTCTCGCCAAGCGGTTTCCCGGATGCGAGGCGACCACCGACCTGCTCGCCGCATTGAGCCGAGATAACGTAGGTGCCGCTCTGATTTGCACGCCGAACAATCTACTGGCATCCATTGGCCTGGAGGCCTTGCGACACGGGAAACATATCCTTGTGGAAAAGCCCGCCGGCATTTGTCTCGAAGAGGTCGAGGAACTTGCCCTCACTGCGCAGGCAGTCAATCTCAAGGCGCGCGTGGGTTTCAATCACCGCTACCACCCGGCCTTTCTCAAGGCGCGGGAAATTTTTGACTCCGGCATTCTGGGACCGCTCATGCACATCCGCGCCCGATACGGACACGGTGGGCGCACTGGCTACGACCGCGAGTGGCGGGCGAATCCGGCGCTCTCGGGGGGCGGCGAG
>RFZT01000335.1 GCA_009920585.1 bacterium | reverse complement strand
AGAACACAGAGGAGACAAATGGAAACGAGCGCATTCCCGATCATCCAGAAACATTAATTTTTTTCCCTCTTTTCTCCTCCTCCGTGCCCTCGCTGATTTTCATGTAAATTTTTCGCTGCCCTGTCGGGCTGGATCGAGCTTGATCAATGCATCCACGAGCTCGTGAACGTGTGTGGAAGGGTTGCGCCTCGCCTGATTGAGCCGCTCGTTTTCAAAGGCCAAGCGCCGCGCATTTCTGAGCGCCATCTCCACTCGGGGTTCGAGGACTTTCTGAAATCCCGCATCCGCCTTGTCATACTTCTTCCCCGTTTCCGCCGAGATCAACCGGCTCAGTTCCTGGCGTGGTATCGGAGTATCGCGATAGTGGAAATGGAGCAGATACCAGATTTCAAAGCACTCATTAGACCAGCAGGCAGTAACCTCGTTCCATGAGCGAGCCAGATCAAAAGCCCGGTTGAAGTTTTGCATCGGCCAATCGTCTTTATCAAAGACTACCCACACGCGCTCATAGGATCGCCCTTGGCTCCGGGCGCTTCGCGCGCGCTCGATGGCGCTTTCCATGAGGCTGTCCGTATTTCTTCCTGTGCCGATGCATTCGATCTCGACCAGTTCCCTGTCGTGGGGAAATGCGGCGAGGTAGTCCCGTGAGCTTTTGGTGTCCTCACACAGGATCAGAATGCGGCGCAGAGGCCGGGTTTGCGCGGTCTTGCGACCTCTGGTGTGGGCCTTACTCGGTGGCATGCACTGCGGCCTCCTGGAAGTGTGCGAGTTGGGGCACGGCGCCGAAGAGCCCGAGCATGTATTGACGAGAAAATTTCGATGTGGGGCGGACAAGGTTCGAATCGATATCCGCGAGGCTGAAGAGATCTGTGGCTCCGCTTTCATCCCTCTCGCAGAACCACACCTGATCCCGCCGGAACCGCTCGGGATCGAGCAGATTCACATCATGCGTGGCGCACACAAGCTGCGCATTTTTCCGATTCGCCGGGCTGTGGAAGAGATCGAGGATCGCTTGTGTGAGCCTCGGATGCAGCCGGGCATCGAGTTCGTCCACCACGAGGATGGATCCCTCCTCCAGGGTGTGAAGAATTGGGCCGCTGAGGGCGATGAATTTTTGGGTGCCGCTGCTCTCATTCTTCATCAAGTCGAACTCCACTTCACCCACCACATTGTTGGCCGCATCGCGCTTCTGGTGCGTGGTTTTGATATCCACACTGCGATACAGCTTGCCCAGCCCACGGCTCTTCATGTCTGCAAGCACCTCGGGACTTGCATTCTTCTCGCCCAGTTCCTCCAACTCGCTTCGAATCGACTGGATGTTGAAATCCGCTTTCTGCGCCAATTCCAAAATTCTCTGCCTGTTCTCCGTCTCCTGAAGTTGCTTCGCGGTGAAATGAAAAAACTGCCTCTCGTTCAACCCGGAGATCGTGCGAAGCCGCTGCACCCAGGCAAGCACACGGCCGGCTTGCTGGCCATTGAACTGAGCACACACCGAGAGAAACAACGCATTCGGGCGCGTTCTCTCCTGGAGCCCGCTCCCCTCCTTGAAGTTCGTGTTGGAAATTCGAAAATTCTGGCACTCGCGCGTGAAAAGGCGAGCCTCTTTGGCCGTGGGGGATTTCCTGTAGAGCCACTCCGAGAGCACCGCTTGGGCCGTGACCTCAAATCCATATCGGTAGTCGAACCCATCCCAGCGGAACTCCACTTCAAAATGACTCGCCGCCTCTTCCGTCTCCGAAGAAAGCAGAAAAGGCTGCACCGGGATGTCCTCACCAGCCTGCCCTTCCTTGGAGGATGTCAGCACAAATTTTTGAAACCAGACGAGCGCTTCGATCACATTGGATTTCCCGGAAGCGTTGGCCCCATAAAGCACTGCCGACTTCACCACGCGCAACTTGCCATCGGTGACCACATGGCTCCACGCCAAATGCTCATCCGAACGCGCCTCCAGACTCAATGTTTGAAGATCCCGGATCGATTTGAAGTTCTGGACTGAAAAAGCGAGAAGCATGATTTAAAATATAGTTTCTATATTCTATTCGCAGGAAATTTGCGCAGGAAAAGTAGAAACTTCATAAACTGGCAATATCCTGTGTTATTTTCACGCCAAGCCTATTTCTAGCCGCGAACACTTGGATAGCCTTAGATTCATTGAATAAGATTCCGAAGTTTGAAGCGTGTTGAAGGACTTCTGCTTGAGTTTGGCTAATGGGTTTCATGATGATTGATTGAACGCATGGCTAAATTGATTATCACCTTTGCGCCAGTGGCTCGCGTGTCATAGCGACTCTTTGAATCTCTGCATCGATCTTTTTCTTCGGTGTGGCACCTCCGACTTCAATGACCTCTGCGGATCAAGTTGCTGGATGCTGATTCAGACTGGGTGGATTTTATGACACATTTCAGGCTTGGAATCGCTTTCGATTTGTAGTATAAAAGTTAATACATCAGGAATTCCTGTGGCCGCGTTAGACGGGTCAGGATGCCAA
>RFZT01000334.1 GCA_009920585.1 bacterium | reverse complement strand
TCCTTCACGCAGGCATCGGTATCCATCGTGTCGCTAGTGAGCATCGACTGGATGCGGATGGGATTTTCTCCCCCGATGGCCGATCCGCCGCTTTTCACTTCGCGGGTCGGTCGGCGGAGCGGGTAACTGCGGAAGCGGGGCTGCATCACTTTGTTTCCTGGGACACTGGAGCCTTCGAGGCGACAATATCTCCGACATCATAGAAGGTCAGATAAAGCATGAAACCAATGAGCAAGACGGCGCAGGCCGTTTGAACGATCTCCAGCAAGCGAACGCTGATGGGCTTGCGTCGTATGGCCTCCACAATCGCTAGGGTGATGTGGCCGCCATCCAGGACAGGAAAAGGCAGAAGATTCATGAGGGCCAGATTGACGTTAATCAGCACGCTGAAGGCGAGAGCGATGCGCCAGCCATTCTCGGATTCAAAGATCTGGTAATACAAGCGCATGATGCCGACTGGGCCGCTGAAGTGGGCGGCTTTGACATCCGACCCCGGAGAGAGCAAGGCTCCGACCATGCGAAAGATACTCGTTGCAGCGTCCTTGACCTGATCAATGGGGTCTGGATGAACCAAAATCGAGCGCCCCCACTCAATGCCAAAATTCACCGGAGCCCCATCAGGAGTGGGTGCGGGCAGCGTCATTTTGCAAGTGATGGGTTGGCCGTCACGTTCGACGCCGAGAGTGATTTCCTGACCTCGCTTCGAGTCAATTACGGGGCCGATTTCGTTCAGGTTAAAAATAGGGGTGCCGTTGATGTCGGTAATCAGATCACCAGCCTTCAATCCGGATTTATCCGCTAGGCTCCCGCGCACCACAAATCCGATGCCGGGAACAATGCGCGGTCCGACTTGGATTTCGCGCAGGGCCGGACGCCGCCAGTTCGAAGTTGTGGGTTTGGTCCAACCCGATTCAAGCGTGATTTCCTGCCCCTCCCGAGAGACAGTGAAGGGGATTTTTTCCCCCTCGCTGCGGACAATTCGCCATTTCACACTATCCGTTCCGCTCAAGAAATGTTTCACCGGTTTTCCGTCCACCGCGAGGATTTTGTCGCCAGGGCGAAGACCAGCGGCATAGGCGGGGCCGCCCTCCTTCACGAAGCCGAGTACCGGAAAATCAAACTCACTTTGCGGCTTGCCCACTACCCAAACAAGGCAGGCCATAGCAAAGGCTAAGCCGAAACTGAAAAGCGGACCGGCTGCAGCCACGATGATTTTGTCCAGTGGCTTAACGGGCGGCAAGGTTTCGCGGGGTTGTTCGGCATCACCCTCAAGGGCCTCCATTGGCGCTAGTTGAGGAATGGCAACAAAGCCCCCCGCTGGGATCGAACCAAGCCGGTATTCGACCCCCCCAATTTTCTTGCTCCAGATTGGCTTGCCGAACCAGATGGCAAACTTCTCAACCACCAATCCGCGCCAGCGTGCCGCGAGAAAGTGACCCAGTTCGTGGACCACAATCAGGAGGTTAAAAATCAAAACCACTTCGAGGCAGATGAAGACAAATTTCAGAAAATCCAAAAACATAATATCGGGCCCAACCATCCTCTGATTCCCAAAAAAATCAATCGTTCTCCCGCAGTTCCGACAAATCGGGGGCTATTTTATCCCCATGAGGTGAAACCCGACCGGGCCTCGCTTTTCAAAAATCCGCGTTATCGTAAAGACGGAATCCACTACGACCATGAATCCACCGCTCACTCTTCTTGAAGAAATCGTGCTCTTGTCACTCGACGATAAAACCGGAGCCCATCTTCCATTGCTGCCGTTTGCCCTCGGGTTAGGTATCGCTGGCGCTGTGCTGGCAGATCTTTCCATTGCTGGTCGCATTTCCACCGGTGGCGCCCAAGTCAAAGTTCTCAACGCCGACCCCACCGGTAATCCCCTGCTCGATCCTTGGCTGGCGCTCATCGCTAAGGATTCTCAAGAACACTCGGTTCATTATTGGCTTTCCATCCTCGCCAACGAAAAAAAAGAAGTCGAATCAGAGGTGCTTTCTCACCTGATCGAGCGGGGGATTTTAAAAAGGGAGGACAAAAAAATCCTATGGGTTCTGGGTTTGAGGCGTTATCCGACCATTCACAACGAGGAGCGGGTGGAAGTCCGCACGCGCTTGGAGCGACTTATCCTCAGTGACGACATACCGAGCCACTTCGACGCCACGCTGATCAGCTTGCTGGATGGTTGCCAGATTCTCAGTGAGATCTTTATCGGCGAAAAATACGATGCCCGTGCAGGTCGTGTTGATAGCATAGTCGCGAGCGATCCTGTAGGCCGAGAGGTAGCCGAGGCTTTGCGCGAGTTGCTGTCAAACGTCCTCCTCGCGCAGACCGCCACTTCGAATCCGTTTTAGGTTTTTGCTTTGCCGCAGCCGCTGCGCGGAACATCGTTCTCACGTGACTGCCCGTAGTTTTAAATTTGCCATCGTTTTTGCCGTGGGAGTGATTCTCCTTGGTGCGGTGATTGTTTATGGGGGAGTACGATGGTTTGATCCATTCTGGAGAGAAGT
>RFZT01000333.1 GCA_009920585.1 bacterium | reverse complement strand
ATCAGCCTGGCGAAATCTTGGAACAATGCCACAAGCGGACCGGAGGCATTGAACTGGGAAGAAATGAAATCGCCTGCCGTTTTAAATGCGGCAACGATGTTAGTGTAAACGCTGTTTGCCGTTTCCATAGACTGCGTTTTGATCGCCTGCCACGCTAGTTTGAATCCGTCAGTGAAGTTTCCAGTTTTAAACGAATCCACGGCGCTCTGGAACATTTTCATTCCCTCCCCGGCACCGACAAAAAAGGCGGCGAGTTCTTGGCCGGCCTTGGCTGCGTCAAACATTGAGAGAGCCGTAGTCACGGCGTCGAGGGCGGGCTTCACCTTGTCAATGATGCCAGCTGCAAACTCGATGAATTTGCCACCGACGACGACAAGGTTGTCGGAGATTCGGTCAAACTGCGACGATCCCGCTTTCATTATGTCTGGCAACGATCCGAGTTGATCCTTGGCCGTCTGAATCTCTCCGTCGAAATTGGCAAATACCTGGTTGAGTGCTCCGCCGGATTTCCCAAAAATCTCCATAGATAGGGAGGCGCGCATGGCGGGATCTTGGATGCCTGCGATGGCCTTGCCGATGGTGCGGAGTTGCTCTTCGGGAGAGAGGGAGGCGATGGCTGAAAGGGAGAGGCCTAGCTTGGAAAATGCAACGGCGGCCCCGCTGGTTCCGTCTCCGGCGTCCACGATGGCCTTTTGCATTTTGTTAATGATGGGGCCGAGAGAATCCGCACCTACGCCTGAGTTTTGAAAGGCTCGCTCAAGGAGCATGACCTTGTCCACGGCGATGCCGGTGCGGTCGGAAAGATCGTTGAGGCGTCCGCCCATGTCGAGGGCGGCGCCAAAGCTGGCGATGGTCTTCGTTGCGGCTGCGGTGGCGAGCTCGACAGCCATCATGCCGACTTTCACAGCGGCCCCGGCGAGTGCGGCACCGGCGGCGATCTTCCCGAATCCGAGATCGCTTTTCTTTCCTGCCTCCTCCGACTTGTCGCCCATGCCCTTAATGTCTTTGCCTAGACCGTCAATCTTCGGGGCGCTGCCAGCGGCCTCGGTGCCCATGGTTTTGAGCTTCTTTTCGAGGCCTTCGGTCTGAGCGAGCTTACGCATCGTCTGATCGAGCTCCTTGAAGGACATATCGCCAGCTTTAATCTTGTCTTCAAGGCGAGTGATCTCTCCTTTTACAGCTTGGAGAGTGCTGGTAAATCCAGCGTCGGATGCGCCGATTTTGACTTCGAGGGTTTCGCTCATTTTGTGTAAAGGCCGGGGTATTTTGCGGCGATGGTTTCGATGCTTTTAAAAACGCCTTGTTTGAGATTCTCGCGGAAAAATTTTTCGCGTCCATTCATGGCCCTCCGGATGGCGTCGAAAATCGATGGCGAGTAGGTGCGGGAGTTGCGGAGGACGATGGCGAAGTCGGAGCCCTTAGATTCCTCGGTGGCTTTACCGTCGCCCGGATAGTCACCGTTTTTAGTAGTGGCGGCTTCAACGTAACTCGGGACGGCGATGGTGAGGCCCATATCTTCGGCGACTTGCTTCCAACTTTTCTTGGCAAGGCCACGGGCTGCCTTGCGGCGTTTGATGGAGGCGGCGATCTGCTTCTGGACTAATAGCCAAACAGCGTCGGGCATCTTCCACGACATCTTGATGAGTTTAACTTGAGCGGCGGTGGTATTCTTAGAAGCGGCTTCGAGGATCTTGGCCGCTTCGCTGCGGACCACTTCCTTGTAAGTCACGCCTGCGGCCTTTGCGATCTCATCAAAGGCTCGCATAAGGCCGAGGTTGGCGACTGACATGGAAAGGGATTGGCTCATAGTTTTCTAATCAACGCGCCCTGTCAAAATGCCTTCAGCTTATCAAAAACGGCCTCGATCTCATCGAGGGCGTCCACCTTGGAAGTGGCGATGTCGTTCGAGTAAATGCGGGGGATGTCCTTTGCAAAACAATCGGCATCGAGGATCTGAAGACCGGCGGCAAGTGGGATCTCGTTCATGATGTCGTTGAAGCTCCAGCCGGTGAGCGTCGCTAGGCGGTAAACGTAGGAAGCAATCCAGTTGGGGCTGGCTACTTTCCCAGGCTATTCCCTCCCGAGCTTGGGTGTTGCGCTTCGGTCTTGGCTGCGAGATAGATGGCGATGCCTTCGGCCATGGCATCAGAGTATGGGGCCATTTCGAGGTGATGATCTGTGTGCTCGTCTAGCCAGTCATCTACTGCGCTCCAAAATAGGAGATCGTTGTTAACGACCGCTTGGATCTTCTCTTTCGGCTCGCTGTGTAAAAAGACATAACCGGCTGTGCGCTGGAGCGGGTCGCCTTTGTCGTCATTGAAAATCCCTCGGCGCATGATCTGTGAAAATGATGTGGTTGTGATCGGGCGGAGTGTGATCTTGGCGATTTGCACGGGGCCATCGGTAAGACCGCGCTCGCGGAGGACTTCGTCGTCTGTTTCTAGTTCGTTTATTTTTTGGTTTTTGTTTTTCATGAATTTCTGGCGAAGCGGGCGCGGTCTTCGGGCGTGGCGTTTTCGCT
>RFZT01000332.1 GCA_009920585.1 bacterium | reverse complement strand
ATGGACTTTGCAATATCCTTTGAGAAAAACCCTCCTGTCCCAACGCGCCGAGGTTTTATCTTGCGGAAATGAGCTATTGAACTCAAACAATCCCATTATGGAATATGATGTTATCGTCATTGGTTCCGGTCCTGCCGGTGAAAAAGGGGCCGCGCAGGCAGCCTATTTCGGTAAGAAAGTGGCCCTCATTGAAAAGGAAAAGGCTTACGGTGGCGCTGCTGCAAATACAGGAACGCTTCCTTCCAAGACTCTTCGAGAAACGGCATTGCAGCTCAGCGGCTTTCGGAAGCGCGAGCTATACGGCTTGGACTTCAATTTCTCGCAACGCATGGATGCCGCGAGTTTTCTTAATCACTTTAAGACCGTTCGCTCGATGGAGCGGGAACGCATCGCTACCAATCTCGACAGACACCATATCGACCAGTACCGCGGAACAGCCACGCTGCTCGATGCTCATTCTGTTAAAGTCCAAACGGCCGATGGCACCGCGCAAACCCTCCACGCCGAAAAAATCCTCATCGCCACCGGCACCCGACCGCACCATCCACCGGAATTTCCGTGGAGCGATCCCCGCATTGTCGAGTCGGATACTATTCTCAATATCGACCGCTTTCCCGAGTCACTTCTTGTCGTTGGTGGCGGAGTGATCGGGTGCGAATATGCCTGTATTTTTGCAGCTCTCGGAGTGAGGGTAACGCTCGTCGACGGCCGTGACCGCCTTCTCGGATTCCTCGATGCCGAGGTTTCTCGGTCTCTACAGTCAGCGATGGGCGCGATGGGGATCTCGCTGTTTTTGAATGAGTCCGTGACCTCCGTGAACGCGGGAGAAAAAATCGAAGTCACCCTTAAAAATCACGCCCCAGATGCCGTCGACCTTGTCCTTGTGGCCTCAGGTCGTCAGGGGAATACCGCTGACCTAGGCCTTGAAATGGCCGGTCTGAGCGCGGATAAGCGCGGGCTTTTAAAAGTGAACGACCATTATCAGACCGATGTGCCGAATATTTATGCGGCCGGTGATGTGATTGGTTTTCCTGCGCTCGCATCGACATCCATGGAACAGGCTCGCGTAGCGATGGCTCACGCCTTTGATCTCAAGTACAAAACTGGTCTGGCACGCATCCTTCCCCTCGGCATCTACACCATCCCGGAATGCTCGTGTGCCGGAGAAAGCGAAGAATCCCTGCGCGAAAAAAATATTCCCTATGTCATCGGTAAAACCCTCTACTCGCAAAATAGCCGAGGGTTCATCATCGGCGATATGGACGGCTTCTTAAAGCTCCTTTTCCACGCAGAGAACATGAAGTTGCTTGGCATCCACTGCATCGGCGAGCAGGCGACCGATCTCGTTCACATCGGCCTCACCGCGCTCCTTCTCGAGCAAGGCGCCGACATTTTCATTAACACCTGCTACAACTACCCCACCCTTTCCGAAATGTATAAATATGCGACCTACGATGCATTGGGACGCAAGCAACGCGGTGAAATTGTTTCCGCTTGAGATGTCCCCGACGGACTTGATTCCGCCGCAACCGCGCCTATGCTTTCATCCATGAGATTTCTCATCTTGGCCCTCTGCTTCTGCGGCGTTCTGTCCGCTCCACTGAAGGCGGATGAACTCATTCGAGCCGCCCAGTCTCGCCTCTCCAAGCTTGGATATTACAAAGGTAAAGTCGACGGCTCCGGCGGCAGCATGACGTGTGCGGCTATAAGGCGATTTCAGGTTGCCGGAAAATTGAAGGTCACCGGCGAACTCAATCAGCAAACGATCGCCCAACTCGGGATCGATAAAGCTGTGCCAGCCCCTTCTTACACGGCGATAGGCGGGCTTTTTGCAGGAGGTCCGCTCTCCCGAGCAGGATCGGAGGCACAGGTCGCCGCGATCCGTCAGGCGCAGGCAAACTTGGCCACGTTGGGCTTCTATGGTGGGACGCACAACGGTCTCCCAAGCGAGGCTCTATCCACCGCAATCAAGGACTGGCAACTCGCGAATGGATGCCGGTCAACAGGGAAGCTTGATGCCTCCACGATCGAGGGATTGAAGCTGGGGCGCGATCCCAAGCCATGAGCAAGCACGCTCGCGTCGCGGCCTTTGTTCAGTCATTGGAACAACACGTCGGTTATTTTCATCCGTGCTATGAGGGCTACTTCCAATGCTTCAATGCCGGCGACTACTATGAAGCCCACGATGTACTGGAGCATCTGTGGCTGGATTGTCGGGATGCGAATCACTTTTATTTCAAAGGCCTCATTCAAATTGCCGGAGCTTTTGTGCATTTAAAAAAACAACACACGCGGCCGCATCACCCGACCGATGGGCGGCGGCTTTTTCCCGCCGTCCGGCTTTTCTCGCTCGGACTCGCCAACGTGGAGCCTTTTGGACCCCACCATCTCGGACTCGATATCCTCGCCGTGTGCACGATGTGCCGCGAGTGGAAAGCCCTCATCGAGGAATCCAACTTCTCGGTGAACCCGTGGCGTCCCGGTGAAGGGCCGCGATTGGAGCTGCGTTAAGGCTAAGTTT
>RFZT01000331.1 GCA_009920585.1 bacterium | reverse complement strand
CTCGCCGCGCATGGAATCGCAGATGCGCTGCTGACCTCTGGGGCGAGCACGATTCTGGCGATGGGGTCGATGGATTGGCCCATCGACATCCCGCATTCCGCTGGCGCGAGGCGTTTACTCTTGCGCGCTTCCGCGCTTGCGGCGTCGGGAAATTCGCAACAGGGCGCCCACATTGTGAATCCCGAGGATGGCACAGCAGCGCAAACCTTCGAGAATGTCTGGGTGATCCACCCGAGAGCACCTTTCGCCGACGCGTTCTCCACAGCGTGCTTCACCATGTCGCCCGACGACATCGAGGAGTTCACAACGCTCCTCCCGGCGGGTTGCCGCGTGATCGGCGATCCCGATTGGAACGCGTGAGGCTCAGTGATTCGCCGAGAGGCTGACTGCCTTGTATCCTCCACGGGAGCGGAACCACACGATCAGGCCGAGGTAGCACACGAGCATGAACGCCGGAAAGACGATCACCTTTGCTAACGAGCCTTGGCGGGCGGTTTTGGCGATGGTGGAAATTTCCTGCGATTGGGCCTCGGGAAGCGCCGCGAGTTTCGCGGGGTCCAAGGCGCGGTAGGTTCCGAGGAAATACGAGTCGGATTTCGAGACGGCCTGGTAGGCTCCGGGAGTCTTGGCCTCGATGGATGATTCGATCGAGCGTTCCTGCATTTCGCCGATGAGCGGGCCGCCGAGGATGCCGACGGTCAGCATGCCGATGCCTGCGATGGCGTTGAGGGTGAGTGCTCCGCCTTTGGGCGTTTGTTCGGCGACGACGCCGAGCATGGTCGGCCAGAAGAAGCTTTTCCCGACGCCGTAGATGGTCGCGGCCAAAAAGATGAAAACGAGGCCGTTTGCTTTCGAGAGAAGGAAAAGACCAGCGCATGCCAGTGTGGCGCAGACGGCGAGAAGGCCGAGGGGTGTGAGTTTATGAACGATCGGGCCTGCTACAAAGCGGAGGCACACCATGATGCTCGATGTGTAGATCAATACCCAGAGGGGGTTCGCGCCGCTGGCGTGGAGGGGTTCTTCCATGATGCCCGAGATGGCGCCGTCGGTTCCCAGTTCGGTGGTGGCGAGCGGCATCATGATGAGGCACAGGAGAAGCAGGATCGGACGCCCCAGCGAGCGGCAATAGAGTCCGTAGGCAGCGACCGAGACGATGAGGAGGGTCCATGTGACCGCTTGCGGCCAACCGAACACCATGCCGAGTTGCTTGAAGACAAGGAATCCCGCGATGGCCGCGCCGAGGACGCCGAATTCGGCGAGCATCTCTCGGTAGGAGGCGCCGGCAGCCACGCGCTCGTTAACCGGGAATTTGGCCCGGAGAAGGATGAGCATGTAAACGAGGGCGGGAATCGAAATGAGGTAGACGAGGATACGCCAGTCGGCGGCGACCTTCGCGCCGAGGAAGATCGAGATGAGGCCGCCCACGACAAGGCCAGTCGGCCATCCGGCGTGAAGCATGTTCAGCCATTTCGTTTTCTCACGGTTGAAAAGAGTGGCGACGACGGGATTGATGAAGGCTTCGACAGTGCCATTGCCGAGGCCAAGAATGATCGATCCGGCGTAGAGCAAGTTCCATGCGGATGCGCGTGCGACTGCCAGAGCCTCGCCATTCAGCGGAGCTCCTGCAGGATGGGGCATAGCACACGAAACTAAAAATCATCGCCGCCCGGTAGCCCACGCGGTCGATGACTAGGCTGAAGAGGATGATCGAGATGGCGAACGGCCAGATGCCCGCACCAAAGAGTTCTTGGGCTTTGACCGTGTCTAGGCCGAGTTCGGCAGGCCAGAGCGTGGGGTCATTGACGAGGAACGCCCGCGTGATAAAGGCGAACGAGGTGGTGACGAGGGCAATGAAGCAACCCCAGAAGAGTTGCTGGTTTTTGTCGAGATTTGAGCTCATGGGTGGGTGATTGGGAGTCTTTACTCTGGTGTTTAGTTGGTTGTGGGGTTGGGTTCGGCAGAGCCAGGTGCTAGGCCGAGGGCCCAGCGGATTCCTCCGAGAAGGTGACTCCGAAATTGGTTGGAAGTCTCGACCGGGTTGATGCGGCCCTTGAGGGCGGGGTCGGTGCTCCACAAATCCTCGCGATGGCCGAGGGTGGTGTAGAAGACGCGTCCCTCGCCGAGTCCGCGTACCCACGCGACCGGGAAGAAACCTTTCTCCTCTGGTTTGTTCGGGTGGTGACGCATGAACCAGACCGAGCGCACTTGGTCGCGCTTTTGGTTTTTAATGAGATACATTTCCTCCTGCGAGAGAGCCCAAATGTCGCCGATGTTGCCATTGGCTGGATGCTCCTTGTCCCCTGCGTTGAGGGTGGCGGGCACTTGGGGACCGTGTCCATCAAAGGTGCCGCAGAGCATGTCGGTGAAGGGGAGCGAGTCCTTGAGCGTGTCGCTGCCCGCGTGCATGCCGATGAACGCACCGCCGGATTTCACCCAGTTGGCAAACCCCTCGAGATCCGGCAAGGGCAACGCTCCTGAAGTGTTGCAGAAAATCACGGCATCGATGCGGTTGTCGCGCAGG
>RFZT01000034.1 GCA_009920585.1 bacterium | reverse complement strand
GATCCCGCCTTGGGCCTTCCGAACTTTCCTCCCCATAGTGCCGCAGTGAAGCCCAAGCTGTCGGTGCAGATCGGGCAGGGCATGGGTGGAACAGTGGTTGTGAATTTGCTTGGCGCAGTCGAGGCGTAACGGTCGGGCCTTGGCATGGCGGAAATAATATCTATGTTAGGGGAAATGTCGCTTTCACCGCAGATCACAATGGCCGAGTTGCTCCATGCCTATCCCGGAGCCCAGCGCGCCCTTTTTAGAAACTACCATATTGGAGGTTGTGCGAGTTGTGGGTTCCAGCCCGAGGAAACGCTCGAGGGGGTTTGCGCGAGGAATGAGGGAGTTGATCCCCAAGAGGCCTTGGCCAAAATCCTAGAAGCGCACGAGCAGGACGAGTTGGTTTTTATTTCACCCTCGGATGCCGCTGAAGCGCTCCATAGCGGTGCCGGCCGCTTTCTTGACGTGCGTACCCGTGAGGAATTTGAGGCTGTCTCGATCGAAGGGTCGCAACTTTTCAGTCAGGATCTTTTGCAAGAGATCATGGCGCATTGCCCCAAGGACACGTTGCTCGTCCTCGTTGACCACACGGGAACTCGCACTTTGGATGCCGCCGCGTATTTTGCCGGACACGGGTTTCAAAATGTGAAGGCGCTTCGCGGCGGAATCGATGCTTGGAGTTGCGAGGTTGATCCGAATCTTCCACGCTATACCACGGAATGAATACGGAAGAAAAAATCGACGAGGCCATTCGGAATCCCAAAAACCTCGGGGAAATGGCGGAAGCGGATGCCATTGGAACCGCTGGCAGTAGCGACTGCGGGGACATGCTGAGGATGTGGATCAAGTTCCGCAACGAAGACGGGCGTCGCGTGATCGACAAGGCTACATTCCAATCTTTCGGATGCCAGACCGCCATTGCCGTCGCCAGCATGGCCACGGAGTTGATCAAAGGAAAAACGCCTTCGGAGGCCCTTGCGATGTCGAACGAAGATCTTTCTGCACCCCTCGGCGCGCTTCCCCCGATGAAAATTCATTGTGCGCAACTCGTCGAAGGAGCCCTCAAAAACGCGCTCACAGGTGAGGTAGCCGCTCCCAAGGCAGTTAGCTCGAATTTATCCGACAGCCTCCAAGCTCCGAAATCGGTCAAAATCAAATTCACGTAAAAATCGCGAGAATTGCTTGACATGGGCAAGTTTTAAGCTACCTATGACACCTCGCGCCCGATCCAAAAATTGTGCCGTTGGTCCTGTGGCCGCCATCTCCGATGTGCAGCCGTAAGCGCACAGGGAAACCCGGTTACTCGATAAAAAACTACAAAAACATGCCAGTACGTCTCGCTCGGTTCGAAATGCCGAAAACTCTCGTCAAAGACGAGGCCACAGCCACAGATCAATTTGCCCAGTTCACAGCCGAGCCATTCGAGGCCGGTTACGGACACACCATTGGCAACTCCCTGCGTCGCGTTCTCCTGAGCTCGCTCGAGGGGGCCGCTATCACTTCGGTGAAAATCGAGGGCGCTCTTCACGAGTTCAGCACTCTACCTGGCGTGGTCGAAGACGTGGTCGAGATCATCCTCAATCTCAAAAAAATCAAATTCAACGCTCACGATCACGAAACCCGCACGCTCAAGCTCGCGGTGAACCGTGAAGGCGCTGTGACGGCTGGTGACATTCAAGGGAATGCTCAATGCGAAGTTCTGAATCCTGACCAACTCATTTGCACACTCGATAAGAAACAAAAATTCGAAGCCGAATTCGAAGTTCGTGTCGGCCGTGGATTTGCTACCGGTGACGAAAACAAGCGCTCCGACCAACCGATCGGCGTCATTGCCATCGATTCCGTATTTTCTCCTGTGACTCGCGTGAAGTATGCCGTGCAAAACACCCGCGTGGGTCAGCGCACCGATTACGACAAGGTCATCTTGGAAGTTTGGACAGATGGTCGCATCACTCCTGATGACGCTTTGCTTCAGGCCTCGGCGATCCTTCGCCACCACCTCGACGTGTTTGTTGGTTTCAATGACGAGCAAGTCGAATTTGACGAGACTCCACAAGAGGTGAGCCAAGAGAATAACCGCATGAAGAAGCTTTTGGCCATGAGCGTGAACGAAATCGAACTCTCGGTTCGTGCCGCCAACTGCCTCAACAATGCGAACATCACCAGCGTCGGTCAACTCGCCCTCAAGAGCGAGGCGGAGATGCTCAAATACCGCAACTTCGGTAAAAAATCTCTCAACGAAATCAAAGAAAAACTCCAACAACTCGGTCTCGGTCTCGGGATCAAGTTGGATGCCGCTAATCTCGAAGCTTAGTCGATAACCAAAGAAATAACACGCCATGCGCCACCGTAAGAAAACCGTTAAACTAGGCCGCAGCTCGGCCCATCGTGATGCCTTGCTCGCCAATCAGGTTTGCAGCCTCATCGAGCACAAACGCATCAAGACCACTCTCGCCAAGGCGAAAGCCGTTCGCCCTCTCGCCGAGAAATTGGTGACCTTGGGCAAGCGTGGTGATCTCCACGCCCGCCGTCTTGCCGCTGGCAAGCTCGGGCAGAAGGACGCCGTCAAAACCCTCTTCGCCGAAATCGCTCCACGCGCTGCAACGCGCAAGGGTGGATACACCCGCATCATCAAGCTCGGTCGTCGCATCAGCGACTCCGCTCCTATGGCTTACATTGAGTGGGTTGATAACGACACCGCGACTGCCGAGACGGCAGAGACAGTTTCTACCAAAGCTGAGTAAACTCACTAAACCGAGAGCTTAGTTTCTAAGGAAGCCCATCAGAAATACACCGATCCGGTAAATGAATGGGTGAATGATTTCTCCCGAGGAAATCCCCTGATGGACCGGGCGGAACCGAAAGGTTCCGCCCGTTTCGCTTCCTTTGAGTATTGGATTTTTGAAGCGCCCCACGAACACCTGATTTTATAGATTCCGACAAAATGAGTCTCCTTTCAGAAGAATACGCTCGTTACATCGTTCCTAGCTATGGTCGATTCGACTTGGACTTGGAGCGTGGTTCGGGTTGCCGGGCTTGGGGGCCGGACGGGACGGAGTATCTCGATTTTGGTGCTGGCATTGCCGTTTGCTCGCTGGGCCATGCGCACCCCGAAGTCACTGCTGCCGTGTGTGCGCAGGCGGCGAAGCTCGTTCACACCTCCAACCTCTATCGTACGCAACCCCAGATCGACTTAGCCAAGCGGTTGGTCGAGATCACTGGACCGGGAAAGATTTTTTTCTGCAATAGCGGAGCCGAAGCCAATGAGGGCCTCATCAAGATCGCTCGACGGTTTGGCAGCGAGACAGGGCGCCATGGGATTATCACTTTTGAGAGTTCCTTCCACGGACGCACGATGGCCTGTATTTCCGCGACCGGTCAGGATAAGGTGAAGAAAGGTTTTGGCCCACTGTTAGAAGGGTTCCGCCATTTGCCGTTTGGTGATCTCGATGCCGTTCGTGCCGCCGTGGATGAAAATACGGTCGCGATCCTTGTCGAGCCGATCCAAGGCGAGGGGGGAATTCATATTGCGAGTGCGGATTTTCTCAAGGACCTTCGCGCGATTTGCGATGAGCGCGAGCTTCTGTTGATGTTTGACGAAGTTCAGTGCGGCTTGGGGCGAACCGGCGACTGGTGCGGGTGGCATAGTATCACGCGCGAGGTCGAGCCGGATGCTGTTTCGTGGGCCAAGGGCATTGCGAATGGGTTCCCGCTCGGTTCGTTCTGGATTTCCAACCGCGCTCTCGACGAGCGTGGTCCGCTCTGCGACTTGCTCGGCGCTGGCAGTCACGGCACGACCTATGGAGGCAATCCCGTAGCCTGTGCTGCTGGAATGAAGGTGCTCGAAATCATCGAACGCGACGGTCTCCTCGAATCCACGCGATTCCTCGGAGCCCATCTTGCCGCGCGACTTCGGACGACGGGTTCGCCGCTAGTGAAGGAAGTTCGCTCCATAGGGCTCATGGCTGGGGTTGAGCTCTCCGATGTCTTTCCGAAAGGCGATCGCGCGCCTGCGTTGGAGGTAGTCGTCCGCGCAATGGCTTCCGGTTTGTTACTCATTCCTTCGGGAGAATCGGTGGTTCGTTTTCTTCCTCCCTTAAACGTCTCCCGTGCCGAAATCGACGAGGCAGTTGACAAGTTCATTGGCGTTCTCAACGCCCTTTCTCCTCATCACGAAAAATGAAAAATCTTCTTTCCATCGAGTCGCTCACGGCGGCTGAAATCTTCTCGATCGTGGACGCCACAGCGACCATGAAAAGCTCGCGCACGCTACCCACATCGAAGCCTCTGAGCAATGAATGCTGGGGCCTGATTTTTTCCAAATCCTCAACGCGAACTCGTGTTTCATTTGAAGTTGGCATTCGTGAGTTGGGTGGAGATGCGATTTTTTTGGCAGCGGCGGATATCCAGCTCGGTCGCGGAGAACCCATCAAGGATACCGCTCGAGTAATGGGACGAATGCTGCACGGCGCGGTGATCCGCACCTTTGCACAGAAGGATGTGGAGGATTTTGCGGCCTACAGTGGCATTCCTACGATCAATGCTCTCACCGACGAGGAGCATCCCTGCCAGATTCTGGCCGATCTTTTCACTATTCGCGAGACTCGTGGGACGCTTGAAGGCCTTCGCGTGGCGTTCATTGGCGATGGGGATTGCAATGTGGCCCGCTCGTGGATGTGGGCCGCCGCTAAATGTGGATTCCATCTTTCCATTGCGTCACCACAAAAATTCCAACCGCCAGCGGAGTTGCTGAAGCGGGCTGGCGGCGACATCGTCGTGACTTCCGATCCTGCCAAGGCCGCCGCTGGGGCTGATGTTCTTTATACAGATGTTTGGGTGAGTATGGGAAAAGAAGAGGAGGCCGCCTTCCGTATCGCGCAGTTCCACGGCTATCAGATCAACTCCGCTCTTTTGGGCGTGGCTCCCCAAGCTCTCATCTTGCACTGCCTCCCGGCTTATCGCGGCAAGGAAATCGACGAGGCGACGTTTGAAGGCCATGCCGATACCATTTTCCGTCAAGCCGAGAACCGCTTGCATACCCAAAAAGCGATCATGGCCCGCCTCGTCGCTGATCGATCAGCCTAAAAGAGTGCAAAAAAGGGAGGAGCAGCGTTGTGAGTCTCTCTAAACTATCATTGAGTGACCCGTATGTTGCTGATTTGGACATTGGCATCCTCCGTGTAAAAGCCGATTTTTCCATCGAACGTGAGTTTGTCATTAGCTGACAAATAATACGTGAGATATTTTATTCCGTTGATGGTGATAGCGATGGACTTCGATTGCACATTCATATCCACGGCGTAGGTTTGACCTATGAAGAAGAAATCTTTATTAAGTGGTGAGGTGTATAAAAAACTTTGAACGTCATTCAGCAGAGATTCACCTAACTCAAGCCCATACCCATTTGGTTTAAGAAGAAGGTATTTAAATTTTCCATCTGGTTTGTATGCAAATACAAACCAACCAACTTCCCATGGATTAGGCGCTGAGTTTTGGCGCAGTTGAACTACGGTTGTGATGTTAAATCGAACACGATAAGGAGGTTTGAGCGATGGAATGCTCACAACAAAAGCAGAATGCGTTTCCGATGGCTGCGTTGAAACTTTTGGAATGAGTGTAAGAGCATTATTTGCCCAAGTTATAGATCCATATCCATTCCATAGTTCTTCGAATTGTTTAGATCCCCATGATTGCGTCGAAGACACTCTGGCAGCAATCAAGGTGACTGCTACAAGTCCTGATAAACCATAGATTAATGTTGTTGATATCGAGCGCTTTTTGATTTGAGGTTTTGTGTTCATAATGAAATCCCCTACAATCACAATCTAAGAAGCGCCTCGGTGTTCCGCTATGGGGTCATAGACTACGTGAGAAATGCCAATTTTGGCACAAATGGAAGAAGCCCTAGGGTGAGCAATATATTCCCTTTGGAACTAAGGCATACTTCTTGCAGGGAGTTTGATCCCGTCAAGAGAGGCGTTGTTGGTCAAGCGAGTCCTATTCGATCACGAGAACATTTTCTGGTGACCCCAATGAGATTTTTGTGGGTAAGATTTGGACTTGATAATCCAGCAAATGTTGGCAAATTGCCATCATGGTAAAAACACAGATTCAAATTCCTGATCATTTATTCAAGGAGGCAAAGCGCATAGCTAGTGAGTGTGAAATGAGTTTTGCTCAAGTAGTTAGAATCGGTTTGGAGGGCTTGGTTCGGCAATTTCCGCCAGGCCGTCAGGCACCAGAGGATTGGCAACCACCTGCGCCGATAGATATGGGGGTGCCTTTGGTGCCGGAGGAGGAGTGGGACGCGCTTTGTCACGGGGAGGAGATGAATGATTAGTTTTGACACCAATTTGGCTGTTTATGCGATGAATTCGGCATCGGAATTTCACAAGCCGGCACTGGAGTTTATGAGCTCTTTGTCGAAAAGGCGGGATGTAGTTGTTTGTGAGCTTGTTTTGGTCGAATTATATCTAAAGCTACGCAATGAACGGATTTTTCCACGACCCCTATCCGCATCGCTAGCCACAGAGGTCTGCCAATCCTATCGTCAAAATCGCTTGTGGAAAATCGTGGAGGCGGCTCCTGTCATGGAAAATGTCTGGAAGTCAACTGGCGAGGAGGGATTTGCCTTTCGGCGGATCATTGATCTAAGGCTCGGCCAGACTTTGCTGTATGCCGGAGTGACGCATTTCGGGACTTCGAATGTGAAAGATTTTAAGCCACTCGGATTCGAGAAAGTGTGGAATCCATTGACAGAATTAACCAAATTATCGGAATAGGATGGGCCGAGTTGCATATATCGGGGTGGCAATCCAGGCCGATGATCTTTCCTTTACTTCGGCGGAGGCGGCGCGGTGTAAAACTTCGCAGCCACCAAGCGGCCTTCTGTAAAAGGCGTGTGTCAACCCATCGGGGGCGGGCCTGAGCTCAGGGCGTCGAGAGACTCGAGGGATAGATTTTTTCAAATGCGCAGCATTAGCGGATGCGGTAAGAGCCGTCGCCAACGCTGAGGACTTGGATTTTCACGGTTGTGAGGCCTTGTTTGACGAAGCCGAGTTCACGGGCGACGGGGGTCGTGACATCCAGCATCCGCCCAGCAATGAATGGGCCGCGGTCGTTCAGGCGAACCGTGGTTGAGCGTCCATTTTTGAGGTTGGTGATTCGGATTTTGCAGGGGAGGGGGAGTGTCTTGTGGGCGGCCGCGCGGGTCCAAGGCCAGATCTTTTCGCCTGTCGAAGTTCTGCCGGGGAAAATAAGTCCGCTTTCATCGTAGTGGGAGCAGATGCCGCTGTCGCCGTACCCGAGGGCTTGGCGCGGTTGCATTGGCTGGTAGTGGATGCCGCGAATCGTGTAGGGCTTGGTTTTATAGCCTTTCACGCAGGGGCTCACGCAGCCTGTGAGGGACATCAAGAGGAGCGCGAGACCGGCTTGCAGCGTTCGAAAGAGTGTTTTTTTCACGGTGCGGTACGTGGGTTTAGCAAATCTACTGCTGCTTTACGCGAGGTCGGGATGCGTCCGCAATAAGTTTCGATGGCAACGAGCGTGCAAGCAGCAGAATCTTCGATGCCCATCAGACGGCAGAGTTCATTTTCAAAAAACTCAAGCGAGCGGTTGCTGGCCGGATTTGTGCTCAGGTGGCGGCAGGCGCGGTTGAGTAAATCGAATATCTCTGGCGCGGGGCAGCCGGGCTGGGTGACGAGATCGACGAGCTCGGCGAAGTAGCCGCAGACGAAAAGATTCGTCGTGCCAACGGAGTCGAAGGATTCGATGAGGCGGACTTCGCGGAGTGTATGCACCGCGCTCTTGCGGCTGCATACGTAGGCGATCTCGACGCGATGGAATAAATCCAACCCGCCGGCAAACGGACTGCCCGCTCGCCGTGCGGCCTTGGCTACCGTCGTCACCTTGCCGTGACTGGCGGTAAACCAAGTCGTGATGAGGCTGGTATCACTCCATTTCCGTTTCCGGATGAGAATGGCCTCGGTTTGTTCCATGGAGTCCGGCCTGTCGTCGCTCCCTTAGAGAGCGATGACTTGGGCGGAGTGGATATCGGCGTCGGCGGAGATTCTCAAAAGAACGTCGGCGTCGGGAAGGCTATCAAGATTGAGCAACGTGAGCGCGCGTCCGCCCTGTTCGGTGCGGGAGAGGCTCATGCTGGCGATGTTGATATTTTCTTTACCGAGCAGGGTGCCGATGTGACCGACGATGCCGGGACGATCGCGGTTCTCGAGGATGAGGACGACGCCGGAAGGAGTCACCTCCACCGATTGGCCGTTCACTCGCACGATGCGCGGATCATTTTTGGCTCCGAAAAAAGTGCCGCCGACAGAGACTTTCGCGTCGCCACTATGAACGGCCACGTGGAGCCATTCGTTGAAGTCGGTTTGTTCGCTGGAGCGGATCTCTTCCACATCGAGGCCGATCGTGGCTGCCATGCTGCGGACGTTGACGCTATTCACTTCTTCGCCGCCGGCGTGTTTGAGGAAGCCGGTGAGGATCGCGCGGCTGATGGCATCGGTCGGCATTTCCACGGCTTTGCCGCCGTAGGTGATGACGACGCGGTCATTGCGTTTCGGAGAGAGTTGCGCCACGAAGCGACCCATTTTATCACCGAGGGTGATGTAGGGTTTCACGATCTCGGCGGTCTTCGCGTCGATGCTAGGCATGTTAACCGCGTTACGGATTTCGCCGTCGAGGAGGGCGGCGCGGATCGCTTGGGCGATTTCGATGCCGACATTTTCTTGGGCTTCGGCCGTGCTGGCTCCGAGGTGCGGGGTGAAAACGATGTTGGGAAGATCACGAAGCGCGAAGTCCGCTGGCGGCGGCTCGATTTCAAACACGTCGAGCGCGGCGGCTCCGACTTGGCCGGACTTCAGGGCTTCGCCGAGTGCGGCTTCATCCACGAGTCCACCACGAGCGCAATTCACGATGCGAACGCCTTTTTTGCAAATGGCCAGTCGGCGGGCGTCGAGCATGTGGCGGGTCTCATCGGTGAGCGGCATGTGCATGCTGATGAAATCGGCTTGAGGAAGGAGCGAGTCGATATCTTCAACGAGTTCCACTTGCATGCTACGGGCGCGGCTTACCGAGAGGTAGGGATCGTAAGCCAGCACACGCATGCCGAAGGCCATGGCGCGGCGGGCGAGTTCGGTGCCGATGCGGCCCATGCCCAGAATGCCGAGGGTTTTATTGTAGAGCTCGACGCCTTCGTATTTTTTGCGATCCCACTTGCCGGCTTTGATGCTGGCATCGGCCTGCGGGATGTTGCGGGCGATGCTCACGAGGAGCGAGAAGGCATGCTCGGCGGTCGAGATCGTGTTGCCGCCGGGCGTGTTCATGACGATCACGCCATGGCGGGTGGCGGCGTCCACGTCGACGTTATCCACGCCGACACCGGCGCGGCCGACGACCTTGAGCTTCGTGGCAGCCTCGAGAACGGCTGCGGTGACCTTGGTTTGGCTGCGAACGACGAGCGCTGAAAATTCGGGGATGATCTTAATGATCTCGGCTTCGGGGAGGCCGGTTTTAACAACAACTTCGAGCGAACCGTTCGCGGCGAGTTCTTCGACACCGCGTTGAGAAACGGGATCGGCGACGAGGACTTTGGGTGTATTTTGTGACATTTTCTTGGTTTGTTGATGAATGTAGTAGATTCGCTAAGTGGCCGGACTGGTTGCCGGGTGATCTATTAAGCCCGAAACTATTCCGCCGGAAAATCAATTTTTATGAAATGGTCCTATCGAATTGCCCGCATTGCGGGAATTGACGTCAAAATTCACATCACATTCCTGCTCTTGCTGGCGTATTTCGGCGTATCGGACTGGCGGGATGGGGGAGCGTATCAAGGTGTTTTATCGATGGCTTTTATCTTGTTGCTCTTCCTTTGCGTACTTTTGCATGAGTTCGGGCATGCGATGGCGGGAAGACATTATGGTATTCGGACTCCGGATATCACCTTGCTTCCGATTGGCGGCGTGGCCCGCATGCAGGCGATTCCGGAAAAGCCTTGGCAGGAATTTGTGATCGCTGTTTCAGGTCCCGCAGTGAATGTCGCGATCGCTGGGGGTCTCTGGGTGGTCCTCTTCCTATTCCCGAATCTTTTGGACAAGGCTCATCCGGTGAGTAGCGAAATCCTGCCCAACCTCATGACGATCAATTTGGCTTTGCTGGCATTTAATATGATCCCAGCATTTCCGATGGACGGGGGAAGGGTGTTGAGGGCGTTGTTAGCGATGAAACTCAACTACCTCAAGGCGACAAAAATTGCAGCCCGCACGGGTCAGGTTTTGGCAGTAGGATTCGTTATCGTGGGCCTCGGATGGAATCCCATGCTGATTTTTATCGGTCTCTTTGTATTCACTGCGGCAAGGCAGGAGTTGAATGACGTGATCTTCCGCGAGCAGATCGAGCGGGACGGGGTTTATCGGATTTAGAAAAAGGCCACGCAAATCCGATTGCAGCTTATCCGCTCTTGGGGGTAGTTTCATGGGCATATGGGAAGACAATGGCTCCACGCTAAACGAGAGGTCGCAAACCTGAAAAAAGGACAAGTCGTTGGCAAACTCGTCCGAGAAATCATGGTCGCAGCGAAGTCCGGTGGGGCTGATCCCGCTGGCAACGCTCGGCTTTTTGCTGCTCTGGAAAAGGCCCGGCGGGCATCCGTGACGCGCGATGTGATCGACCGCGCTATCAAAAAGGGAGCCGGAGTGGGCGATGACAAACTCGTGCTCGAGCACATGGTCTTCGAGGGCTATGCACCCCACAAGATAGGAGTTATCGTGGAAGTCTTCACCGACAACATCAATCGCACGGCCCCCGAGATGCGCTTGCTCTTTAAAAAAGGCCAACTCGGAACGGCGGGTAGTAATAAATTTTTATTCGATAATGTCGGCATTGTCGAAGCGCACCATCCCGATGCGGCGATCGATATCGAGACGGCGGCGATCGAAGCGGGAGCGAATGATTTCTCGGCTCTAACCCATGCGGAGAATGATGACATCCCTGAGGGAGTTACTGGTGCCCGGTTTATCGCCGAGCGCGCGTCCACATCGACCGTTTCAAAATGGCTCGCTGACAATGGTTGGACGGTGGTGACGAGCGAGCTTGGGTACATCGCAAAGCAATGTCCCTCCCTCTCGGACGAGCACCGCGCCGAGGTTGGGGAATTTTTGCAGGCTCTCGAGGATCACGATGATGTGCACCGCGTTTGGGCGGCATTAAAATAACCGCCATGGAGGCCACTGCGACGCGCATTGTCCTGCGTCTGCGGGATGCAGGGCATGAAGCCTTCTTTGCCGGTGGCTGCGTGAGGGACATGCTGCTCGGGAAGTCCGCGCACGACATCGACATCGCCACAAGCGCCCGGCCGCAGGAGGTTCAAAAACTATTTCCCCGCACGGTCGCAGTCGGAGCTCAATTTGGCGTGATCGTCGTGCTCGAGGACGGTGAGGAATATCAGGTTGCCACGTTCCGCTCGGATGGGGCCTACATCGACGGTCGGCATCCTGATTCCGTCGTGTTCACGACAGCTGAGGGCGATGCCCAAAGGCGGGATTTTACGGTCAACGGGCTTTTCTACGATCCTGTGGAAAAATGCGTGCTCGACTATGTCGGTGGCGAGGCGGATCTGAAGAGCAAGGTGCTGCGCTGTATCGGCGATCCCGATGCGAGATTCACAGAGGATAAGCTCCGTCTCATTCGTTGCGTGCGTTTTGCCGCAGTTTTGGGTTTTGAGATCGAGGCCGCGACTTGGGAGGCTCTGTGCCGCAAAGCGCCCGAAATCACGGTCGTGAGTGCCGAACGCATCAGGGACGAATTGGTAAAAATCTTCACCCATCCGTCGCGGGTGAGGGGATTCGATCTGCTGGATCAATGCGGCTTACTGGCGGTTTTGCTTCCGGAAATCGACAAACTGAAAGGCTGCGAGCAACCTCCGGAATTCCATCCCGAGGGCGATGTATTCGTTCATACCCGACTCATGCTTTCACTGCTCCCAGAGTCTGTTTCCGTCCCGCTCGCCTTCTCCGTTCTACTTCACGATGCGGGCAAGCCGGCGGCATTTCATGTAGATGAGACTGGGCGGATGCGATTCAACGGACATGAGGGAATCAGCGCCCGCATCACCGAGCATGTCTTCGACCGACTGAGATTTTCCAACGCCGACAAGGAAGCGACTATCGTCGCTGTAAAAAATCACATGGCTTTCAAGGATGTGCAAAACATGCGCGTCTCGACGCTCAAGCGCTTCCTGGCTCGACCTACGATCGACGACGAGTTGGCATTGCACCGTGTGGATTGTTTGGGCTCGCATGGCATGTTGGACAATTACGAATTTCTTTTTCGCAAGAGGGAGGAATTTTCTAGCGAACCTCTGATTCCTCAACCGCTCATCACGGGCCGCGATTTAATGAAGGAAGGTCGCAAATCGGGGCCGATTTTCAAAAAAATCCTCGATGCCGTTCAGGCCCTTCAGCTCGAGGGCGCCTTGAAATCAGGGGAGGAAGCGCTTGCGTGGGTGGCCGCTCAGGAGGAGTTCAACGAATCCCCTGCGAATCCGTCGGCTTCATGAAACGCTGACGCGCGACACGCCAGACGAACCATCCCACACCGAAGGAAAGGAAGATCGAGACCGCAACATCTGAGGGATGGTGGGCCCCGATGACGATGCTGGACCAAGCCACGACACAGGCGCCCGCAACGGCAACGACACCCCATGCGGGTGAAGCAAAAACGATCACTGCAGCGAAACCGAAAGCCGTAGCTGTGTGTCCGGATGGAAAGGAATTGAAGGCGGAATTTCCTATCAGCAGTCGCCCGTCTTTCCAGGGGCCGTAGAAGCCCTGCTCGTATTTAGGGCTTTCGCGTGGACGGGTGCGTCCAGTCGTGAGTCGTGAGGTGTTCGCCAATGCTCCAGCCAGCGTTGAGGCGATCATGGCGGTAAGGAGGATGCGCCTCCAGCGCGAGTTTCCACGCCACTTAGCGATCAGGACCCCAAGCAACGCAAAGCCCATTATTGGCGGCCAGTCGCCCCAGGTGCGAATGGAAGCGTGGATTTTTTTATCTGTAGATTTGTTCCAATCCGGC
>RFZT01000330.1 GCA_009920585.1 bacterium | reverse complement strand
GTTAATTTGGGAGCGCCGAGGGTTGCTGTGGGGCGGCGGCTGTGAAGCGACTGTGTGAGAACACACTGCCCGAACTGCCGACGCAGCTCAGCGGCTCTCGCCGCCGCAAAGTAGTGGCTATAGAATTATTTAAACTGCTCTAGGATCCAAAAGCAGCTGCTTTTGGTATCACATCCGTTGTTACCCTCCAACCGCGCCATGCCCGTGGGTTGCTTAAAGATGAAGTGAGGTCAAATCTCCTTGCAGGACAGGAAAGGCGCGACCTATCTATGAAGCTTGGTCCGACATTGTACGGAGCAGGACTCGAACACTCATCTTATTTCTATGGAAGTTACACTACTCGTTTTGGCGGCAGGCATGGGCAGCAGGTATGGCGGCCTCAAACAAATGGACGGCGTCGGCCCGAGCGGAGAAACGCTTTTGGACTACTCCGTCTTCGACGCCATTCGCTCGGGATATAATCGTGTGGTTTTTGTGATCCGTCGGGATTTCGAGGAAGAATTTCGTGAGCGCGTCGGCAACCGCTTCGAAGATAACATCGATGTCGGCTATGTTTTTCAACAACTCAACGATCTGCCTCCCGGATTTTCGGTTCCCGAAGACCGCTCGAAACCTTGGGGCACCGGACATGCCATCTGGTGTGCGCGCGAAGCGGTGGACGCCCCGTTTCTCGCCATCAATGCGGATGACTTCTACGGGCGATCGGCGATTGCCGATGTCGGCGCATTTTTAGGCCGCTTGAATCCCGATGCGACGGATTTCTGCATGGCCGGCTATCGACTCGACACGACCCTCTCCTCGCACGGAACGGTATCCCGTGGCGTCTGTGGGATGGATGCCGCTGGCGCCCTCCAGAGCGTGAAGGAACATACCCTGATCGCGCGCGATCAAAATGGCGTTGTTGACCAAGCCGACGGAACCCGCTTCTCCGGTAACGAGAGGGTCTCGATGAATTGCTGGGGATTCACCCCTGCCGTTTTTCCCTTGCTGGAAGCCGGGTTAGTGCAGTTCCTTGAAAACCACAGCAGCACCGCAAAATCCGAGTTCTATATTCCAAGCGCTGTGGCGGAGATGATCGAGGGCGGATCTGCAACAGTGAAGGTTCTGCCAGTGGAGAGCCAGTGGTTCGGCGTCACGTATCGGGAGGATCGTCCGCTCGTGGCCGAAGCCTTGGCCGCGCTGGCATCGAAAGGCGAGTATCCCTCGCCTCTCTTGTAAGCTGGGTTAACGCCCAAGCGCCTTGGAGATTGCTTGGCAAACAGTCTTGAGCGTTTTCACGCGGGCATGCCATTTGAAGTTCGCCGGAATGATCGTCCATGGCGCGATATCCGTGCTGGTTTTTTCAAACATATCCTCCGCCGCGACGATGTGTTCGCTCCAGCGCTTGCGGTTCCGCCAATCCTCGTCGCCAATCTTCCAGTGTTTATAGGGATCCGCCGTGCGACACTTGAATCGGGTCAGTTGCTCGTCCTTCGTAATGTGAAGCCAGATCTTGATGAGAACGGTGCCATCATCGACAAGCAAACGCTCAAATTCGTTGATTTCGTTGTAAGCACGCTGCCATGCCGCCTGTGTACAAAACTCTTCGACCCGCTCCACCAAAACACGTCCATACCATGAGCGATCGTAGATGGCGAACTCGCCGCGCGGAGGCAGCTTCGACCAAAACCTCCACATATAATGACGCTCAAATTCCTCCGACGTCGGTTTGTTGATCGAATAAACGCGGATCAAGCGGGGATCGAGTCGCTCTACGAGGCGCTTGATTGCACCGCCCTTCCCCGCCGCATCAGGCCCCTCGAGCACAAAAACAACAGGAATCTTTTTTTCATGCAACTCGAGCTGCATGGACAGGAGCTCGAGTTGGTATTGCTTGATCTGGCTTTTGTATTCCTCCTGAGTGAGGGATTTGGACTGATCCAGTTCGTTGAGGCGTAGGCGTTCTTTCGGCATGAAAATCGTTAAACTCTCCTCAGCACATACCGCAGATTCCCGTACTGGGAAAGAGTATAAAAGCCCCCATCGAGGGAGCCCGCTTAAGATCAACCGAAAAATACCCGATTCAGTATTTCAAGATTTTCTCGAGGAATCGTTTTGTTTCCGCGGATCGGGGAGTTGAGAAAAACTTAGCGGCGGGCGCGCACTCTTGGATTCCTCCATGCGAAACAAACGCGACCAGGTCGGCAGAGCGACGGGCGAAGCCCATTTCATGAGTGACTAGGATGATTGGTGTCCCAGATTCCTTCAACTCGACGATCACGTCGAGAACCTCCGCCGTCATTTCCGGATCGAGAGCCGAGGTGGGTTCATCGAGAAGCAAGAATTCAGGCTCCGTCGCCAAGGCGCGCGCGATGGCCACCCGCTGGCGCTGGCCGCCGCTCAGCAAGGCGGGCTGCTTGAAGGCATGGTCTTCCAATTGGAATCGCCGCAAGACGGCATCAGCCCGCTCCAGCGCAGCGGACCGGCTGAGTTGATGAACCCTCGTGAGCGGAAGAAGCACATTTTCTAATGCGCTCAGATGCGGAAAGAGGTTG
>RFZT01000329.1 GCA_009920585.1 bacterium | reverse complement strand
CCCCTTACTTAACCAAGAAGGCAAAGCTTGGACAAATCCGTTTAATGTCGCGTTTAGAGCAGGGAAAATACCAGCCCCGCCTTGGACACTGTCGTAAGTTTTGATGCGGGCTGTCTGCAGGGAGGATGTATCTTCCTGCACCACAATCGTGAGGATATCCCCGATATTGCGGGCCCTCGAGTCCGCAAACATGCTTTGCTCGACATTTCCAGCTTTTACCCAAAGGGAGGCGGCATGGGATTCCGTTGAGACCATAGAGACCATGGCCAAGACCCCAGCGGAAAATACGATGCGTTGACTCAATTTCATTTGCATTATCAAAATTTGACTTGGACGGTGTTAAGATTGATCACCTTGGCGGAAAATTCTTTGCGGCTGTCCAGATTTCGCACGCTTACCATCTCACCAGCCCCGCCGTTGCCGAGGGAAATTCCCTTCATAGAAATATTCATTGATCCCTCCGCCACAACGACATCAACTAACTGGCCTTTCCTCACCAATGGGCGAAGTGCAATATCTCTCCAACTCAGCGGGCGTTCTTGGCTCACGGTTTGGGCCATTTCGTAGATGGAAAGATCTGTATTTGCAGGCACAAAGGATAATTTTTCGCTCAAAATATCGAAGCTTTTAGGCGTGCAAATAGAGCCATCTGGAATTTCACCCCGATCGAGACGACGCGTGGAAAACCAGATCGGCCGCCAGATCTGGGCGCGAAGAGAGAGTTGCCAATCCCCAACGGCTTTGCCATTAGATTCGATGTGAAAACGGACCTGCGAAGTCGAGGTGAGACCGCCATTGGGTGCCAAGTCTAAGACAAGTTTCCAATCTTTTGCGTTTTTGATTTCTATGGGTTTCCAAGGTTGCAGGAAGGAGAGCTTAAGATCGCCCTCGATGGAATACCGAGCGATCAACTCGCGCTGAAGAGCAACGATGACATCCCGTTCAATGATGGTGGATTCCCCGCTAGAAGTGACTACCGACGGGGCTTGGGAATCAGGTTCAGCATTGCCAAACTGGGACGCAGGAGATGATTGAGCGGGCGCGTAAGCCACTGGCGATAAAATGCTCCCGAGCTCGCTTGCCGAGAGTGTGGCAAGCGATAATGCAGAAACAAAAAATGCCGAAAAAACTTTCATTATCTCTTAATGTTATTCGTGAGTTCCATCATCTGATCCGATGTTTGGATCGCCTTCGAATTCACTTCGTAGGCCCGCTGGGCGAGAATCATATTCACCATTTCCTCAGCGACGTTGACATTGGATGTCTCAAGGTAGTTTTGCAAAAGCGAGCCGAATCCAGCCTCAGCTGGATTTCCCAGAGTGGGAGTTCCGCTCGACGGAGTTTCTTCCAGCAAATTGCCGCCCACGCTACGAAGACCTGCCGGATTATTGAAGCGGACAAGTTGCACTTGGAAGTTCTGAGATCCACCAGGCGTCTGAACCGTGACTTGGCCATTTGTCGAAATGCTCACGTTTTGTGCATCCACCGGAATCGGCTGGAAACCGCTCAGCAGCGGCAATCCATCATTGGTCACGACGCGTCCATCAGAAGCAATCTTAAGCCCGCCATCACGGGTGTATGCCGTGGTGCCGTCTGGACGCTGCACTTCAAAAAAACCATCACCTTGGATCGCTACGTCCATCTTTTCACCGGTTTGCGTCACTTGGCCCTGCGTATAGATTTTTGCCGTTGAGGCAACACGGGAGCCATTCCCGACTTCAACGCCAGCGGGAACTAGGTTGCCAGATCCCTCTTCAGCTCCGACGGCACGCTTCTTTTCGTAAAGCATGTCTTGAAACTCGATCTTATTCTTCTTGAAGCCCGTTGTATTCACGTTCGCAAGGTTGTTTGCGATCGTGTTGAGATTCATTTGCTGTGCTTCCATTCCGGTGGAAGCTGTTTGAAGTGCTCTTAGCATAGTAGTGGTAGGTTAAGCAGTCGGTGTGCCAAGTGTGCCGATGGCCTTTGAGATGAGATCATCGTGCGAGGTCATGGCACGTTGGGCGGCTTCGTAAGCACGAGAAACGGCGATCATATGATCGCCCCCTGAGTCACAACCACCTTTTCGAGGGGTGTGGGCTCGAGTCCGGCGGGGGGCTCAAAAAAACCACCCTCAACGCGTGTGAGGCCATCGGTCTTATCAAAATTATAGACAGGAAACTTTCCTAACTGATTGTTGCCTTGAGACATGGTTCCATCACGAGCGATGGTGAGAGGGCCTTTTTCGGGATCGATTGTAATCTCACCGCCATCCCCAAGGACAGTCAATCCCTGCTTGGTCACGAGCGTATTTTCAGAATTGAAATGAAACTCACCATCGCGGGTGTAGAGATTTTTGCCATCAGCACCCTTGATCTGAAAGAAGCCGGGGCCATCTATCGCAAGATCCGTCCCCTTCCCCGTTGCCTTAATGTCACCAGGCGAGAAATTCACACTGGTTTTCTGCGTGGGCATTCCTCCCGTGTGGCGAGCAGCCGAAACACCATCGGGCGCATACTGGGGCTTCAGCTTTTCATCGGTTTCGACAGCGAAATTC
>RFZT01000328.1 GCA_009920585.1 bacterium | reverse complement strand
TTCACCATACCGCTCCACACAAAACCATGAAAGCCACCGCACGATCCAGAAAACTTCTCAACATCGCCTTGGTCGAAGACGATGCCGACCTCGCCGAGAGCATCCGCCTCATACTCGAGAATGCAGGTCACGACATCCGCTTCGTCGGTCTCGCCAACTCCGCCGAGCAGGCCCTCGCCGAATTTCCTGGTCTCAAACCCGACCTCGTTCTCATGGATTTGAAGCTCCCCCGCATGCAAGGGATCGAGTGCGTCGCCCGTCTCACCACACTCCTGCCGGATGTCCAGATCGTCGTCATCACCGTCTTCCACGACACCGAGGCGGTTTTTGAATCCCTCGCCGCCGGAGCCCTCGGCTACTTGACCAAGCCCGTCACCTCCGATCAGCTACTCGAGGCTATCCGCGAGGTGCGCGAAGGCGGCGCCCCCATGAGCAGCGCCATCGCCCGCCGCATTGTGCAAACCTTCCACCGCCCCGCCACAAACTCTCAGACCGACGTGGAAAATCAACTTTCCCCACGCGAACTCGAAATCCTACGCCTCCTCTCCAAGGGCTGTCTGCAAAAGGAAATCGCCCAAGAGATTCAAATCGGTTACAGCACCGTCCGCACTCTCACCGCCCGCATCTACAAGAAACTCCATGTCCACTCCCGCTCACAGGCGGTGGCCAAATACAACGGCACTCTCGCTTGATATACAGAGTATCTTTGTAGTGCATTTGTATGACATGACAAATAAGCTAGGTAGCTGCCCAGAAACAACATGAGCATACCGAACTCTGCCCCCCTTCAACGGAATGAAGAACCTCCCGAGAAGGCGCGAAGCAGCAGGGTTCAGTCGCTTAAAACTTAATGCTTAAAAATTTAAAACTCCATTCTCCCGCTTTTACTTTTTAAAATAGCTTGGATAAAGATGCATTATGATATTAATTTCTTATTGCATTTCTATCCAACATGCCATCCCCAACAAAAAAAGCCCATAGTATCTTTACAGGACACAAAGGAACGCTACGGACTTGCGAGGCCCTGCGGGCAGGAATTCACCCCCGAGTACTCTATGGGATGCGGGATCGCGGGGAGATCGAGCAGATCGCACGCGGACTGTTTCGCCTTGCAGAACTTCCACCGCCGGGAGATCCCGACCTCTTTACAGTTGCGAAGAAAGTGCCGCAATCTGTATTTTGCCTGCTGACAGCTCTCGCATTTCATCAGATGACCACTCAGATTCCACATGCGGTGGATTTGGCTCTCCCACACACTGCGCGCATCCCTCGACTCGCACATCCCCCGATCCAAGTTTTTCGCTTTTCCCCTGAATCTCTCAACGCCGGGATCGAAACGCATATTCGCGATGGTGTTGTGATTCGGATTTACTGTCGGGAAAAAACTCTGGCAGACATTTTCAAGTATCGGCACAAAGTCGGCCTTGATGTCGCGCTTGAAGCTCTTCGCGTATACAGTTCCCAGCCAAAAAAAGATTTTCAAGCTGTGATGCGGTATGCCCGCATCTGCCGAGTTGAAAATGTAATCCGTCCGTATTTGGAGGCCTTGCTGTGAAACAACTCAAAAATGTTTCAGCCTCTGTACATCAACGATTGCTCACGCTGTCACGCCAATCCGGGAGGCCATTTAATGAGTGGGCTCAATATTACGCCCTAGAAAGGTGGCTTTACAGGCTCTCTCAATCGGACCACCAGAAGCAGTTCGTGCTCAAGGGCGCTTTGATGTTGTTGGCCTGGAAAATGCCATTTTCTCGACCGACAAGGGACATTGACCTTCTGGGACATGTTAGCAACGATCTTACTTTTGTTCGGAATGCCATTGCGTCCATTTGTCGCATTCCTAGTGATGCGGATGGCATGGTTTTTGATCACGAATCGGTCACAACAGAACGGATTGCCGAGGATGCAGACTACGAAGGCGTCCGAGCAAAATTTCGCGCATTTCTTGGCAATGCGAATCTGCCGATGCAGATCGACATTGGTTTCAGTGATGTCATCACACCGGAAGCCACAACCATCGTCTATCCTTCCATTCTTGGTCATCCCGCGCCAGTCCTTCGAGCCTACAATCGCGAAACCGTGATCGCAGAGAAGTTCGAGACGATGGTCAAACTCGGGGAACTCAATAGTCGCATGAAGGATTTTTTCGATATTTGCGGGCTTGCAAGAACTGGAAGGTTCCATGGGATGGAGCTTTCTCGCGCGATTGAAAGGACTTTTTCCCACCGTGGCACGACATTGATCACCGGCCCGACTTGCTTCACAGAGGCTTTTGCGACAAGCCCTTCAAAGGTTGCCCAATGGAGCGCCTTTCTTCGTCGCAATAATTTCACCGAAGCTCCAAACACATTTCGCGAAGCCGTGAACTTCATTGCGGAATTTCTCCGCCCCATCGTCATTGCCTCGCTCGAGAAGCAGGATTGGGATTTCAATTGGGAGAATGGGGGACCGTGGCGCCGCGCTGGGAACTTCGCAAAGCCAAAGGATTCAGAATAATGAATCTCGCAAAAGCCCAAAAATTGCCGAAGAGAGTAAAATCCTTTTCGTGC
>RFZT01000327.1 GCA_009920585.1 bacterium | reverse complement strand
TTAAGCTCGGTTTAGGCTGTTTCCTTCACTTTTTTTAGATTCCAGCCCTAAGGCAAGCGAGGTTGCGGAGTCGTTATGGCGAGCGGAGGGCGGAGTCAAAAATGCTGAAACTTGAACACGGAGACCTGAAAGATGTGAGGGTTCACCCCATAGGCAGTTTCTAAGAACTCATCGACTTAAGAATCATTGACACCGCTTTGGCGATCCGGTCTTTGGCGACGAGTTGCTGACGCAGGGAATCTGGAATGGCGCGGAAACCCAGATGGGCTCCCAGCATCGCTCCGGCGATGGCGGCTCGGCCCGCGTTGTCACCTCCAGCCGCAAGCACACGCAAAAGAGTTTCTGCAAAATCATCAGGCGTCTGCACCACGGCCAGCAGCGCGGAAGGAAAACTGTTTTTCAACGGGCAGGATTGGCCGAGCTGGGCCGTGGCTTCGGTCGTGCTCAAGTGCTTGCGCTCAAAGACATCCTTAAACCGCAGTGCCAACTCGTCACCGAAATCGGGATTTTTCCCAGCGCTTTCTTGCACTCGGTGGATCGCGCTGTGCAGGTCTGTTCCAGCTAAAAGTTCGGACAGGATCTGCGCATACACCTGCATGTAAACGACACTTCGCGGGTGGTTTTGGCGGACGCGGGTGACACGTTCCACTTGCTGAACCAGAACGGGGGAATTCCAGTAACGGGCAACCACCGGGGCAAGACTCGTGGCCGTGGCCAGTTGATCGTCGTCCGCACCCGCTTGGTAATTGAAACTCTCGGGTGGCAATCCAGCTGCATCGAGCTTCGCATTTTCAATCGTGCCCCGCGTTGCGGAATCCAAGTAGCCCCGATAGTCAGGTGAGGCAAAATGACTGAAAAATCGCTGACCATAATCCGCGACGTCCAAGCCATCGTTTTCTGCAACCGATTCGAGCAAAACGAGTGCCGCCTCGCCATAATGCGTGAGCTCGCCAGTCTTCTTCCCAGCGTGGTAGTGGCCGGGCCGAGGCTCCTCGAAGCCCTTCAAATCGGGGTAAAAAGTCTTCAAATCCTCCAAATTGTAAATCCAATGAGTGCCCAAGCACATGGCATCGCCCAGAAATTGACCCCAAAGCATTCCCTCAACCCGATCGCGTCCTTCATCATTCATCGTCCTTATTGTTGTCACAATCGCACCGTTGTCAAACACCCCCCTTTTTTTCATACCCCAAGGGTCCAGTCCTCTCACGGAAAAGGTCAGTCCCACATGTTCACATAGTCATCGCGGAGAAGCGATGATGCCGACGAGGACGTCGGCGTTCCGACCGAGAACTTTTCTCCGTGTCTCGGTGTCTCCGTGAGAGGCTTGCGCCGAGAGACGCGCTGTGCCCCTCTTCTAAAATCTAAAAGCAAGCTGCTTTTGGTATAAGTCATTCCGAGATCGGGATCAGAAAATGGCCAAATGGCTAGGCTGACAGGCGGGGCTGTATGTTTTATCAATTTCAATTTACTCATCCCCTTTTAAATGAAATCTGCATACCTATTGAGTAGTTTTTTTCTTCTATTGGTATCGTCCAAGGTGGGGTTTGGCGCACCGGCGGCAAAAATAATGGAGGCTTCCAGCGGGAACGTGACAGTAGCCCAGACTCCAGAAAAGAAGGCGTCTGATTCCGCTATCACTCGTATCGCGTTCTTGGGCGATAGCATCACGGAAGGCGTCGGCGTCAAAGAAAAGGCGCGGGATCGGTATGCCTCGGTCGCCACAAGATTGTTGGCGGGCAAGCATCCTGGAATCACAGAGATCAACCTAGGAAAAAGCGGGCGGGCCCTATGCCAGCAAGAAGCCGGGTATTCAGAAAGCGTGCTGAAGCAAAACCCCGATGCGGTGGTCATTCAATGGGGCGTAAACGATCAATATTGGGGCTTCTCCGTTGCGGAATTCGCGGCTCGTTACGATGCCCTCGTTGCTGCACTGCGAGCAGCGAAGCCACGGATGCCGATCGTTATCATGACCGTGATCGCCGATTTTCGCTGGCCGGAAAACCCAGACGCTTGGATCGGCGAGGCGAACATCGCCTTGCAGGAGATTGCCGCTCGCTACCGCTGTCATCTCGCTGACACGCATCGGGCCCTCGATCATCAAAAGGCGTTCTATGACGATCAGGTCCACCCCAATGCGATTGGCGCCGAAGTGATGGCGAAAACCATCGTAGCCGCTCTCGAGGGCCAACCGCTGTCTGTCGAAAAAGCATCGGTCTCATTCGATCAAGGCACCGAGGTGCGATTCCTTCAAAACGTCTTTCTGCCGAAACGTGAAGGCACGGAACCGCAGTGGGTGATAAGTCCGGAGCGGTTGTGAACACCATCGCCTCTGAGGTGAACTGGTCCCGAATGAATAGCTTTATATTTGATCCCAAAGTTAACGCGGGCCCCTTTAATATCGAAATCCTGCCGGAGAATCCGGCTAAAAAATAAACCCTGTCATTTATGATCCCATTGTGTCTTTTGAAATTAGACTTTGAACCGCAAAAAGGGGGCATGGCCGTCTCGGCCGTGTGGAGACTGGCCTGCTTGCTCTCCCCCATTCCGATTGGCACCAAAGAGCACG
>RFZT01000326.1 GCA_009920585.1 bacterium | reverse complement strand
TAATCGGAAATGAGAAATTCCGAATCAGCTGTGATTTGCCCTGCCCGTATCGAAAGTTTTCCATCTATCAGTTCCTGTTGAGCCCACAGATCCAGCATGCGTAGCGTATTGAAGCCTGCAATATTAGAAACGGTGAGGAAATTGCCCGCAAGATCTTCGCTGGCATCGCGACCGCTCAGCCATGCCCATGTCGTGGTCATTGTCGCGCCCTGCCAACCGCTCAGCTTTTCAAAGTCCAAGTTCACCCCAAAGTCTAGTAAGCCGGTATAGACGGATCCTGTTTTGATTCCACCGGTCGTATTACCCCAGACCTCGGCAGTGTATCCGGCGAAAAGTTCAACGCCGTTTTCGCAGCACTTGGGCCTAGTTCCTGCCCATTCGCCTGTGACGGTGTTTCTTTGCATGATCGGAAAAGCTTCCGCATCGCCTTGGTGAGATTCTTGAGCGCCAACGAGACGCAAAACAGCCATGAGTGCCGCAATGGTTGCAAAGAATGGACGTGGGTTTCGGAGCGCCATGAATCGAGCCTTTCCTTCGATGAGCTTTCTTGTCAATATTAAATGCAAACCGCTTGCAATAAATGTGCCTTCTTGTTTTTGCCAACAGCTCACAGTGCGTGATAGAATGAGGCACTTTGAAAAACGTATTCTCAGTGATTGGAAAAAAAATCACCGATGGACAGGAGCGAACCGTCAGCACTTTCTTTGCGGGTGCTTGTCATCGTTGGCGGGGGTCTTGGCTGAGATAGGAGGGCGACTTGTCATTCGGCAGGGGGATGCCGTCGCTGAACTCGAAAAGCTGGCCCTTGAGACCCGTGCCGAGGCGATTTTTTTCAATCGTGATCCCGATCCCTACGGGCGTGGCGTAGAGGAGAGGCTTGAAAAAATGGGGGCCCGTATCGGTATAGCTATTCGGCCGATCCTTTTCGCGTATTCACTCCTTATTCCAAAGCTTGGGCGAAGTTGCCAAAGCCGCCGATTGCGAAGCGGATTTCGCGCATCCAGTCGCCATCAGGGATTTTCTCCCTTCCGCTTCCAGACAACTCCACATGGGATTTGGCTTCCGCTGCGGGGGGCGTTCTTGAAGCCGGTGAAAAAGCGGCCCGCTTGCGAATGCAGGCCTTTCTCGATTCGGGTTTGGCTAGGTATGGGGCGATGCGAAATCTTCCGTCAGGTCGAACAACATCGCGACTGTCACAGGATCTCCGTTTCGGGCTGATTTCGATTCGAGAGCTTCATCGTGCCACTTTGGATAAAATGGAAACCCTCGATGCGGCTGGTCGTGATAGTGCGGCAACGTATGTTTCCGAGTTGGTCTGGCGTGAGTTCTACATGCAGGTGCTCTGGAATTTTCCTGCCGTGCTGGAGGAGGAATTTAATGTGAAATATCGCGGGATGGTATGGCCTGGAAAGACGGCGAACTTCCAACGCTGGTGCGATGGACAGACGGGTTTTCCCATTGTGGATGCGGCCATGCGGGAACTCCGCGAAACCGGATTCATGCACAACCGCACACGCATGATCGCCGCTATGTTCCTCACAAAGGACCTGCATCTGGACTGGAGGATGGGTGAAATGTGGTTCATGCAAACTTTGGCTGACGGCGAGATCGCCAGCAATAACGGGGGTTGGCAGTGGAGTGCCGGAACCGGGGCGGATGCTGCCCCATACTTTCGCATTCAAAACCCTTGGAGCCAAACCAAGCGATTTGATCCTGATGGAACCTACATCAAAACTTGGGTGCCCGAGTTGCGGAATGTCGATGCTTCGAAATTCATGGATCCGCCCGCGCCCGGCATGCGCCTCGCGCCCGGCTATCCTTCGCCCATCGTCGATCACTCGGTGGCCCGCGATATCACTCTCGATCTCTTTAAATCAGCGGCAGTGCAGTGATCTGAAATTCCATTTCATTCTGATCATGTCCCAAGCTTTGCCCATTTATGATTTGGATGAGGAGATCATCGAGACGCTCACGCTCGGAAATCGACTGATTCTTCAGGCTCCGACAGGTTCGGGGAAATCCACCCAAGTTCCGCAAATCCTGCTTGATGGAGGTGTGCTTGGGAATGGGCAGTGCATCATCCTGCAACCCCGCCGGTTGGCTGCTCGAATGCTGGCAGCGCGGGTTGCGGAAGAACGCGGAGTGCGTCTCGGAGGGGAAGTCGGATACCGTATTCGTTTGGACAATGTCTCCTGCCGCGATACACGCATTCTGTTTGTCACGGAAGGCATTTTGCTCCGTCAAATGCTTGCCGATCCCACATTGGCTGGTGTTTCGACCCTTGTTTTCGACGAGTTTCATGAGCGTCATCTGCATGGCGACATTACACTCGCCCAGGCCCTTGATTTGCAGGAATCCCGTCGCCCCGATCTCAAGATCGTTGTGATGTCAGCGACCCTCGACGGGGCCGAACTGGAGGAATATTTAAAGCCTGCGGTGAGCCTTCGCTCCGAGGGACGGGTCTTTCCTGTGGAGATTGAGCATCTGGATCATGAACCCAAAGACGATCCCGTTTGGGAACTCGCTTCGGATGCCGTCGCCGCCCACATCGATAAAACGGAGGGCGAT
>RFZT01000325.1 GCA_009920585.1 bacterium | reverse complement strand
CACAATATTTTGCTTCCATTTTTCAAGAGCGGCTTCTGGCGCAAGGGCAGCCACATCATTTCGAGGATCACCCGCGACGCGAAGGCCCTTGTCATTGAGGACAACCAGAAAAGGAATGCCGCTGACCGCAAAAGCGTTGCTGATAGAGGCTTTTTTTTCCGATCCAAATGGCAAGGCCGGCCAGGGCATTCCTGTCTCCTTCATGTAGGCCTGCATGGAAGCTTCGTCCCTGTCGGAGCTGACAAAAACAACCTCGAAGTCCTTGGCGATTTTGTTGCGAAACTCCACGAGTTTGGGCGTGAATAATCGGCAAGGGGGACACCAGTGGGCCGAAAAGTAGATGCCAACCATCTTGCCCTTCAATGAAGCGGGATCAACCGATTTGCCTTCCGCATCGACGAGGTTTTCGCCAATAAGTTCCTGGAGGTTGTATTGTTGAGGCTGGGCGGCTTGCTGTATATTTGGCGCAGGTTGTTGCTGTGGAACATCCGCGAATGTGGAACTAGCGGTGGCCACTTGGGCCCATTGGCGGGAGCCGTCTTTTCCGAGCAATTCCACGGCATCAATCTCGTTCCAACCCCTTACCCGCGTTGTATCAAGATGGATTTTGATTTTGTTGGATACGACAGCGCTTTCCGGTTTCACAACCATATCCGAAGGGGCCGGTGTAGCTTGTGCCGTGCCTTCCCAAATCACGATCCCTTTATTATCAGCGGAAATGGCCTCCACCTTGCTGATCGCCCCGGGATTGAAGCTTTCGCGGATTCGGACTTCAGCCAATTCCACCGGCTTGGCAAACTCGACTTGGAGCCATTCCGGTCCGGCATCGGGATTCATGGACGCCCATGCGGTCGGCAAATCTTCCGCCGTTTTGGTATCCGGAGCTCCAATGGCTTGTTCGGGACTCCATTGGCGAGCCGAGGCTGCTGTGAGGGCTTGTGTGCTGGCTGCTATTATTACGCAGCAGATGAGTTTTTGTTTTTTCATGGGTTTTATTGGTTTGGAGTTTCGAAAATTACTTGGCGGCGTTCATTGCGACTCGGAAGCCGAAGGGGCGGTAACGACCATCGGGGTTGAGAGAACCTCCGCGAGCTACAGTGCTTTTCTCGAGGGGGAAAAACCAACCTCCGCCGCGAAGTTTCCTGTTTGCATTGACTTTATCCCAACACCACTCGAAGATATTTCCGCTCATGTCATAGATGCCGAGCTCGTTCGGTAGTTTGGTGCCTACAATTTTCGCCTCCCTTTTTGAGTTTCCCTCAGTCCAAGCCACGGCATCGGGATCATTGCTGCCACTGTAAGTGTATCCTTTGCTGGATACTCCGCCGCGCGCTGCCCACTCCCATTCCTTGTCTATGGGCAATCGATATCCATTGGCGGCATTGTTGACCACTGGAACCATTTCTCCGGTTTTATAGGTTTCCCAATTCACTTGGTAGACAGGATTGAGACCCTCTTTCTCGCTCCGTGCATTGCACCATTTTAGGGCATCATACCAACTCACATAAACGACTGGAAAATTATCGCCACTTTCTTCTGGGTAGGTGTTTCCAACATCTACAAAGTCATAATCTTTGTTATTCGCCGCAGCCCAATCCCTCACCTCTTTCCATAATCCCCAAGTCACTTCGTATTTTCCGATCTGGAAACTCTCGACTGCCTGCCCCGCCAACTCGCTGCCTTGCGGCAGAGTTCCGCCCTCAATTGAGACCATCTCACTCAAGTTAGATTGGGCTGGGTTCGCTTGGTTATTTTTATTTTCTCCATAAAACGAACTCGCGGTGGCGCTTGTTGCCCATTGGCGACTTCCATCGGCACCGACCAACTCCACGGCATCAATTTCGTTCCATCCGTGAATACGTTTGGTATCGAGGTGAATTTTGATCCGGTCGGATTTTATGCCTAGCACGGACAACACAACGATATCCGCGGGAGCCAGTATGGGGTTTTTAACGCCCTCCCGCCCTCCCACAAGACGATCTCTATCTTATCTTTTGAAATGGCAACGATTTTGCAAACGGCTCCGGGATTAAATGTTTCGCGAATTCGGACTTCGTCGATCTCAACCGCATTGGCAAAAGAAACCTCCAACCATTCTGGCCCAGCATCTGGTTCGAGGGAGGCCCAGGCCGTGGGTAGGTCACCGGCCTCCATCGTATCGGGCGCTCCAGTAGCCTGCTCGGGGCCCCATTCCCGCTTCGGTTGAACTTGACCGAGGGCATTGGCTATCAAAAAAAGGCCGCAAACTCCTAAAGATGTCAGTTTTTTATTGGTCATGGCTTTTAGGGTAAGGCGGTGGGTTAGGGAATGAGTTGGATGGCCAAAAATGGGGCTTTGAAGAGATTTTTTGAAATTCCTCGCCCTTCCAAGCTGGAGGCTTTTGCCATGAGCTTGGCAAAATCCGCGCGCTGGCCATCGGGATCAGTACCGAGGCTGCCTAGGGCGATTTGTTCGATTTTCGGCCACGCGATATTTGCAGAGTCCGGAGAATGGCGGAGTTTCATGCCAAAAGCGGCAACGGCGGCAACGAAACGGAAGTCCACCGAGTTTTTGTCGAAGGATTTTGCCGAACCGTTTTCG
>RFZT01000324.1 GCA_009920585.1 bacterium | reverse complement strand
TTCCATAACATTAAACGTATTGTCTCTTGGAATAAAACTAAATGTCTGCGGTGATGTAGAAGGTGTTAATACTATCATATTAGTATAATTAAATATTCGTGTTTTTGTTCTTTTTTTAAGACAAAAAAAAAGCCGAACTTTCGAACGGCTTTAAAAATAATTTTTTAAGTTTTAAGAAGTAATAATATTTGCAGTTGTCAAACCTGTAAATACTTTTCCTGAACCTACTAAATCTGAATCAGCAAAAGGTGAAGCAACGTTTAAATGATTTGCAGGAATTACTTCTGTTCCTACAAGTGTCAAAGTATAACCGTTTAAATCACCCATTGCAGTACCGTTAGAAACAAGTGCTGTGGTAACATCCATTCCGTGTTCTAAACCTGCTAAAAAGAAATTTCCTGCGTTTGTTCTAATTATTACGTGTGGACGACCCCAAGCAAGTAATTTCATTTGTTTTGTAGTTGTTGCATCTAAACCTTTAATTGTAAAAGTTAAAGTTTGTTCTGCAAAAGTTGTTCCGTTTTCTCTTGAACTTGTAATTGTTTGTTCAAAAGAATTTGCACCTTTTAAGTCGTACTTATACAAACTCATAGTTCCAGCAATAGTCGCTATTCTATCTGAATTATCAGTATCAACAGTTCCGTAAGTAATTGCACCTAAATCTCCGTATTTAATAAAGTAAATTGACTTTATACCGCCTACAAATTCTTTACAAACTTCAGCTCTACCGTGTGTTAATAAACAAGCCATTTTGTTTTGTTTTTAAATTATGAATAAAATAAAGCGCAGTTGCCTACGCTTTTTATTTAATATTATACTCCGTAAAGAACTACGTCTGAACCGATACCATATTGAACCGCTCCGTTGTAACGCATAATTACACGAACATTTTGAGAACCGTCTATATCAGCCATATCAATTACTTTAACAAGTGAATTGTCATTTAAAAGTCCGCAACCAAAATAAAGGTTATCTACTGTTGTTGCAACCATATTGTTTGCACCAAGTCCGTTAGCCATAAAGATTGGAATACCGTCGTAAGATAAACTTCCGTTTGTGTACCATTGTGTTCCTAGTGCGTTTGTTCCGTTTGAGCCAACATTTGAAACAAAACCACCCAAAGCACGAACGTACAATTTAGCAATCTTTTGTGAAACATAAATTCTTAAATTTTCGTTTCCGTAAAGTGCTGCTGGAATAGCATCTACTGTTCTTCCAATTTCGCCAATTACAGTTGTTGCATCTAAAGTTGTTGTCAATGGTGAAGATACGTCAATAACGTCTGCGTCTGCTAACATCAAAGTTTTAAAACCTGCAAATTCTCCTGCTGTTGCGTTTGTTCCGTTCCAAATTGTAGTTTCAATTTTAGCTGCAACTTTAGCTGCTACGTGTGCAATTAAAAAGTCTGAAAAAGATTTTGGCAACGTTTTAAACGATGAATAACCCATTTCAGCCGATTGCCAAGATTGTGCCAAGTCTGACTTGCAAAGTTGTAAATTTACTTGAAACTCTTCTGTTGTTAATACTCTTTCGGTAAGTGTAATAGTTGATGTTGGTGTAAAATCACACGTTGCGTTTGCAACGATGTCACCTGTTGCAACTTTTTGCATAACTTGTTTGTAAGTAATGTTTGGAAGTATAGTTACTCCGCCTTGCTCAAGTGTTGGTGCGCTTAATAATGCTGCTGCCAAATATTTACCCGCAAACTGACCTTCGTAAGTTGTGGTAATTGATGTTGTTGTACTTAAATTAATGTTTTTCATTATATAAATTTTTAAAGATTAAACTGTTGTAAATGTAATTGCAGCTGCTGTTGTTCCTACTCCTGAAACATACCAATTAACGCCGTCACAATTTAATGCTACAAAATCGCCAATTGTGTCAGCAGCGTGTGCAAAAGTAATTGTGTTTCTATTCGCTGAAGGTACATTAACTGAATTAACAATTGCTCCACCTTGAATAACGTTTGTTGCTGCTACAATTGTCCAAGCTGTAGTTGCAAATAATGCTTGTACTGAAAAACGGAAATTTAAACCCGCTGAAGTTGCTACCGCAGGAAGTGTAATTTGTGCCCCTGCTGCTGCATTCAAATAAAAAAGTTTTCCAGAATCCGCTGCGCTTAAAGTAGTTGCTGAACTAATTACTTGTGTTTGTAATACTTGACGTAAATCGTCATTTGATATTGAAATTAAAGTTCCACTCATTTTTTTTTATTTTAAAATTGTTAATATTTATTTGTTTATTTTTTCTAAAATTGAATCCATAATTGAACGTGGTCTTTTACTTGCGTATTGGAAGTGTTCAACTTCATTCGTGTTTTCAGGGTTAAATGAAATTGGCGTGATGTCTGAAAGTTCGGTTACTTCGTTTGTAACTTCGTCAACTTTAGACAACATTTCTAATTGTGCTTTTAACTCTATATTTTCTTGTGTTAATTTTTCTATTTCTGCAAAGAACGTTTCTTTAACTACGCTTTCAATTGTCTTCTTTGCGCTTGGTGTTACTGCTTCTGCTGCAACAGGAACTTCTGGAGCAACTTCGTCTTCAGGTGCAACTTCTTCAGTTGTTGGAGCTTCTTTAACATCCATTATAATTCCTTCAACTTCTACA
>RFZT01000323.1 GCA_009920585.1 bacterium | reverse complement strand
TAGGCGTCATTCTTATAAATATCGCCAGCTTGACGAAGGTAAGCTTCTTTAGACATCCGTTCGCCGGGCGGATGTGGAAAATTCTCGATCACGGCGCTACGCATTTCCGACCAGAGCGCATGGACCCGTCCGGCATAGGGACTGCGGATCAGAATCTGAGAACCGATCAAGCCTCCGGAATTCTCAAATGGATTCTCGGGTTTTACGATCAACCTCCCGATGGAGAGGATTTCCAGCACCCTCTGCGCTTTTTGTTCCTGACCAATTGCCTGCAAAGCACCGACTACGCGGTTGCCTGGCGCAGTTCTGCCAAATTCCAAAAGCCCCCTGGCGATCTCCTGCTCATCGGTAATACGGAGAAGGATTTCAGCGCTCGCCCGATCCTTTTCAAAAAAGGCCGGAGACACCCGAGCCAAAGCCATGCCCGGCGGCATCACATTCAATCCGCGAAACTTTACCAACTGGGCCGGCAACCTCGCTTCATCGCGATAGGTGAGGAGCGATGTGCCAAAAGCCAACTCGATCCTGTTGTTGCCGCCCTCGCGAGTGATAATGATTACCTGCGTCGGCGTGCGTGTTCGCCCCGCCCACAAATCCAGCGAACACTCCGCGTTTACGCAGTAGTCCTTGCCGAAACGCGCTTCCAGATAGAATGCCAGAAACGCCCAAAAATTGCCGTGCCAGAGCGTCGTATCGCCCGCATCCACCCCTGGCGGAGCGAGTAAATACCAACCTTTCATGATTTCGATCAGGCAACCTGCCCTTGCGAGAAATTCACGCTGGCGTTGCGTCAGATCTTTGCCACGAACAACGCTCTCCTGGGCCACAGCGGTGGCCGCCTTTAAATGCTGGGCGAGTCGTTGATTGGGCGTCATATTGAAAAATACTCTTGTCTGGAATACACTATGTTTTCTTATTTGCAATACATAGTTTGCTCTTGTTTGAACGTCACATCGTCATTTTTCCATCTCGATTCCAACAGCTAATCGGTTTCGGACTCTCGTTCTGATTGCGCCACCCGTCACTTTGTAGCGGCTGTCTGTGACTGCCGGGATCTTCCTTCCCCTGGAACGCTGAGGTCCTCCTCGGCGTTACGATCTTCCCAAGCGCTTCACATTTGAACCACAACCGAATGTATGGGCAGGCATGAGGTGGGGCAACCTACGGTTGGCCCGAAGCGAAAGAGCGGGAGCGATTGAGTCAAATCGAGCAAATAAACACGAATAAAAAACGATAATAAAATTCTACCGGCGAAGCCGCTCCCCATTCGTGAAAATTCGTGTTCTTCGTGGTTGAGGATCCTTATTTCCATCCACATTCAACTTGCCATCAATGATTTTTCAACACAATGAAAGAAAATGTTGCCTGTCCCCTACTTCCCCTCTGACTACTTCAATTCATTGTGAATTTCCGCCAGCGTCCTACGATTGCTTTGCAATTCGCGAATCCGTCCCACCCGATCAACAATCTCCAGCTCAAAGAGTTGATATCCTGCCTCCGTCGTATCCACGGGCTCCAGAAGCCCCAGCTTCATCCAATGCCGCAATGTGGCGAGGGTCTCACCTGTTTTCTTCGCTAGATCCCCTATACGGAGTAGGTTCGAGTCGATAACCTCTTTCGGTCCCTTACCGCCTAGAGCTTGGAAGTAGATCGCAAACGATCTCTCCACACTACGGGAAATGATTTTCAAGTAGTCCTCATTGCTCCCGCCGAGTTGGGCTTTTTCCAAGGATTTCAAATAGGGCACCCTGTCCCGTATCCGGATAAGCGCTGGTGGATAACCATTTTGGAGAAGGATCAGATTCATCAGCAACCGCGCTGTGCGGCCATTTCCATCAATAAAGGGATGGATCGTCACCAAGCGATAGTGAGCTTCTGCCGCGATTTCGACAGGGTGGCTGCTTGCCATTGACATCAGATCATTGAAAAAATCTGACATCAATCCTGCAACCTTGGCTGGATTCGGCAGCAAAACCCTTGATCCAGAAATCCGCACCGGGATCGAACGATAGCGACCGGCATTCGCATCATCGATGCCCCGAAGAATCATGGCGTGGAGATCCAGTAAAATATGCTCCGTGAGCGTTGATACCGGCGAACGGGCGATCTCGAGCACCTTGCGGAGGGCGGCTGCATGGTTTGTTGCCTCCAGATGTTCAGCCAGCGTTTTTCCTCCTACTGTCAGCCCCTTCTCCACTACCACCGCCGTCTCCAGTCGAGTCAGCGTATTACCCTCCAGAGCATTGCTTGTGTAGGTCAGTTCGATCAAAAACCACCTCTCCAAGTTGTTGAGAACCTCAGGAGAAAACGGACGAGATTCATCAAGTCGCCGCTTTTTTTGGATTAGGGAATCATATTTCATAAGAAAACCATAAACCATCACCTTTAGGTTTCAACCTTTTTATTTCCCGTTTTCTGGATCCGACAGCCTGTATATCACGCCATAAGTTCTCCCGCAGTGAATTGAAAACAGGACCTCTATTGCCTTTAGCCGCCGAGACTCTCCTCGGCCCACCGCTCCTCCCAAGCGCTGCACATTTGAACCACGCATTTCGCAAATAAACACGAATAAAACCGATAATAAAATTCTACCGACGAAGCCGCTTCCCATGTGAAAATTCGTGTTCTTCGTGGTTGAGGA
>RFZT01000322.1 GCA_009920585.1 bacterium | reverse complement strand
ACCTCTAATGCCACGGCAACACTTGAGGCAGGAAGTGCTTCGGTTAATTATACGATTACACCCAAACCCGTAACCCTCTCATTCAGCGCCTTGACGAAGTCCTACGATGGAACCACGTCTATTTCCGCGATAGCAACATTGGTCGGGGCAGTTTCGGGTGATGATGTGAGTGCGGGTGGTACGCCTTCGATCGTATTTGGGAATGCGACAGTGGGTGTAGGCAAGCCTATCACGGCAAGTGGGTATGCGCTCGCTGGTACAAAGGCCCCCAACTATAGTCTCACCCAACCAGTTGGCCTAACAGGAACTATCACGCCTAAAGCCGTAACTCTCACAGCCAACAGCACAACCAAACTCTTTGGCACCACACTCACTGGAGGAAGTGTGTCGAATGGATTCCGTGTTAGCGGCATGGTGGCTCCAGATGCGATTACCTCCGTGACGATCACTTACGGAAACGCTTCTGCTTCCACAGCCCCAGTTGGTATCTACGCAGGGCAAGTCACGCCATCTGTCGCAGTGGGGTCTTTTGCGGCAGCGAATTACAATATCAGCTATGCATCTGGAAATATCACGGTTGTAGGAGCGGTTCCGCAGTTAAGCCGCCCTGTTAATACGGGAAATGGCACCTTCGGTCTTCGCTGGGGATCCAGTGCGGGATCGACGGGTTACAATGTGGAAAGCTCGAATAGCATGAATATGACGGCTTCGACATTGCTCACCACGGGGAACGTGACAAGCCTGAGCATCAACTCTTCGGCGAGTAACGTTCAGTTCTTCCGGGTTCGAAGCATGAGTGCGGCAGGCAATGGAACTTGGTCACCTGTCCAAGTAGTGCAAACGGTGAAAGTCCCTCCTACCAAGACAAGTAATATCGCCCTTGCTGCTGATCCCGGTGTGGGGAACTTGACCATCAGTGGTATCTTTGGAGCTTCAAACGAAGCGGGCCTCACGGCTTCGCTCACAGCCGGAAACGCGACTCAGATCTTGCTCATGACATCAAATGGAACCGCCGGTCTGCCGATCTTCTTTAAATCAGATGTCAAATTGTGGACCCAAGGTGCGAATACGACGATGGGAACCACGCCAGTGCCAAAAGGGACGGGATTCCAAGTCAAAAACCCATCGGCGACAGTCACCCAATACCTCATTCTCTCTGGATCGCCTTGGGTCAATACGGGCAATGTGACCATCGTACCAAATGGAGCTGGAAAAAACTCCCTGCTGGGCACGCTGCGCTCAAGCCCGACACTGCTGACGGGGATGAACTTGGTGCCCGGCGCCCCCATTGGAATTAAGGGATCAACGACACAGGCAACGGCCGATCAGGTTGTGATTGATGATGGGTTCAATGCAGCCAGTACGTACTGGTTCCACACCACTCAAAATGTGTGGTATTCCTCAAACGCTTCTCAAACATCAATTGCTACCCCTTTCCAGGTTCCAGCAGGCGCCGGGATAATAATCAAGCAAACCACCGGATCCACATTCACATCGTGGAGCGTCCCGGGGAATTAAAGCCGTCTCGGCCGTGTGGAGACTGGTCTACTTTCTCGCACCCTGCCCATCGGAAGCAAAGGAGCAGACCGCAGCGCGAGGGCGTGCCTCCGGCTCGTAGATACGCGCTGTGCCCCTCTATTAAAATCCAAAAGCAAGCGGCTTTTGGTATTACATATTTACGCGGCGAAGGCGGAGGGCGTTGGCGACCACCGAAACGGAGCTCAGGCTCATGGCTGCGCCAGCGATCATGGGGCTGAGAAGTATCCCGCAAAACGGGTAAAGAATCCCGGCGGCAATGGGGATACCGAGTGCGTTGTAGAGAAAGGCAAAGAGAAGGTTCTGGCGAATGTTTCGCATCATGGCGCGGCCAAGTTTGATCGCTCGCACGATGCCGCGAAGATCGCCTTTGACGAGTCCCATAGCGATCCCGATGTCTGCAGCGGCCAGCGCGGGGGCATCATTGATCCCATCACCGGCCATTCCGATCACGCGGTTGCGAGATTTGAAGGATTTTACCGCATCGAATTTGCCGCCGGGGGTGACTTCTGCGCGGAAATCGACAATACCTAGACTCTTTGCGATAAACTCAGCCGTTCGCACGCTATCACCGGTTAACATGACCACCGTCACGCCGAGCGCACGTAATTCTTCCAACGCCTTTGGGGTGGATTTTTTAATGCGGTCGGATACCGCCAAGCCCCCCGCAGCGCATCCGTCTAAGGCAATCAGGAGAACTGTGGCTCCACGGGATTGAAAAGCTTCGGCTTTTTCGCGAAGGGGAATCAGGCCTTGGATGCCCGTGGATTCGAGGAAAGTCGATGTGCCGATGTGGACGCGCCGGCCTTCGATGATGCCCTCGATGCCAGCGCTGGTGTGGGATTGAAATTCACTCGGGGAAGTGAGAGCAAAGCCGCGTGCCTTAGCCTCGGCGATTACCGCGGCCGCCAGTGGATGTTCGCTGCCCGACTCGAGCGAGGCGGCAAGGCGAAGGAGGACAGATTCATCCTGCCCCGGAAGCGTGAAAATCTCCGTCAGGGTCGGTTTTCCCTCCGTAAGGGTGCCGGTTTTGTCGATCGCCAAAAGGTTGAGTTTGGCGAGATTTTCGATTGCGCCTGCATGGCGGATCAGGACGCCATTCAGCGCTCCGCGTCCCACGCCGACGATCACCGA
>RFZT01000321.1 GCA_009920585.1 bacterium | reverse complement strand
GAGCGGCTCGGCCCGCATATCGAGACCGGCCCAGAGTTCTTGCATCGTCTGCGGTACATTCGCGGATAGGGGAACACCGTAAGAAGGAGATGAGGTCGGTTCAGCCATGACATTCATTGCAGTTGCAGCCAAGAGAGAGAGGAGAAGGCGAGGGACACTTCGAATGGAAGGTGGATGTATTTTTGTCAATTGTACGCATGAATTTAAGGGTTCACGAAATTTTGACTAGAAATTTGTCGAGAGCTCCGAGAAGCGATATCGCCGATTATTTTCAGTTTAAAAAACGCTTTTATATCCATGGCGGAGTGCTAAAGAAGAAATACCCCCTAAACATTCCACCCAAAATCACCCCCCTACCCCCAGTATATTCCTATGCGCACAATCAAACACCTCCTTGTTGCAGCAACCCTTATTTGCACCTCCACCTTTGCCTCTGCGGACGAAGTGATTGGCGGATCCGTGACTTCGGTTTCGGCAGACTCGATCACGGTTAAGGATGAAAAAGGCGAAAAAACTCTATCCTTGAGTTCCGACACGCAAATCGCGGGAACCGCCACAGCCATCTCCGAGGTTGTCGTTGGGGCATCGGTTGCCGTGCGCTGCAATGCCGAAGGAACGAGCGCAGTCGTGATCAGGGTCATGCCGCCTCCGGATGAGGTTGTTTCCGGATCCGTGGTTTCGATTTCCGAAAATTCCATCACTCTCAAGACGGACCAAGGCAACCAGACTTTCGCAATCACTCCTGAAACGGTGAAAAAAAATTACACGGCCAACACCGATATCAAGGCTGATGACAAAATTGCGATTCGTATCTCGGCCGACAAAAAAATTCCGGTTGGAAGACTCAATGCAAAAGCCAGGCATCACGACCTGGCTTTTGTATTTAGAATCTCGCCGCTCGCAGTAAATCCGCTTTGGCTTTCTCTCAAAATAAAAGTGCTCTCAACCCGGTTTGAAAAAACTTCCGATGGAGAGAGCTCGATCATAACATAAATCGCAGTCTCTAAAAAAACGATGAAGTCACCCCTCTTTTTAACTCTAGCCTTGCTGAGCTCCAGCGCCCTCTTTGCAAATGACACCTTGCCGCCGCTTCAGGATGGCAAAGTCCCGCAAACGTATGAGGAATTGTGGGCTGGGTATGACCCCACTGCTGAGCCGCTTGATGTGCAGGTGCTGAATGAGTGGAAGGTGAAATATCAAGGCCAGGATATCACCGTGCAGTTGCTGAACTACACGATTGGGACATTCAAAGGTCAGGTCTCCCGCATGGCCGCCTATTACGGATTCCCGACGGGAGGTGCAGGCAAAGTGCCGGGCCTCGTGGATATCCATGGTGGGGGGCAAGCTGCGAGCCGTCCTAACGTCGAGGCGATGGCGGCGAATGGCTACGCCTGCATTTCCATCAATTGGGGTGCTCGGCCCTTGCCTGACCTCAAACCCGGCGAACCGAACACCGAATGGGGCGCCATCGATGCCACGCAGACCACCCATGTTGGCAGCTTTTTCACGATTGCTCCCGACCCCAAAACGATCGACGATGTTCCTAGCCCAAGGAACAACAACTGGTATCTCGTCACCATCGCCGGTCGCCGTGCGCTCACCTTTCTTGAGCAGCAGCCGAATGTGGATGCCCAGAAGTTGGGCGTATTTGGCCATTCCATGGGTGGCATCCTGACCACGATGGTCACGGGAACCGATCCGCGCGTGAAGGCCTCGGTGCCGTCTGTGGGCGGCTCTGGCGATTTTGTCCCAGCATCCATGGCGGGGCGCGCAGGTGCTGGCTACAGAAACCGAATCAAAGAGGAACTTTATTTTAAAACGGTCGATGAGTCTGCGGTACAACCCCACATCAAATGCCCGATCCTCTATCAAGGCCCGCACAACGACTTCAACTGCAACTACGATCTATTGAATGCGAATTGGAAGGGGATCCCTGGAAAGGACGTCCATTTCAGTATTTCTCCGCATTTGAATCACCGGCATTGCGACGAATCCGAATTCGCGCGGTTGCATTTCTTCAATGTGGTGTTGAAGGGGGAAGGCACCTTTCCAGCCACACCCAAACTCGAGGTGAATCTGAAAACCGCCGATGGCATCCCCGTGGCGACGGTCACCCCAGAGTCTCCCGACCAGGTCCAAAAAGTGGAGGTCTATTACAGCTCGTGCGGAAACAATCCGCGAAGGCAATATTTGGAAGGCCGCGCTTCCTTTGACCAGTACGGACATGCCGCTTTTCGTGATGGCTAATGTTTTTTATCCCCAACCGAATCCACTCATCGGTCCGCCTTCGGTTCCCAAGTCTCCGCCGAATTTTCTGGTTAGCACGTGGGAGTTAACTTTCGAGCCTGACGCCTTGAAAGCCGCCGGAGTGAAAGGGGATGCCCTGAATGAGCGCATGATCCAAGAGTCTTTTGAAGACGTTGGCGATTGGTTTAATGTGGATGGGCTAACCACCCGCAAGCTCACTGATCCGAAGTGGCGTGGACCCGATGATGCGGATCTCTCCATTGAAGTTCTCGCCCCCGAGGGAGGCGACTTTGCCATGAGTTTCGATGTGAACACATGGGGTGCCTACGCGAATTTGAAGCCCGGCAAGTATTATGCGTTTACGACGCTGAGCAAGAGTCCAGACTGGCAAACAGTGACGTTTCGCCTCGCGGACATTAAGCC
>RFZT01000033.1 GCA_009920585.1 bacterium | reverse complement strand
CGGAAGACAAGATGACCATGATGAAAATCACCGGACACCAATAATATGCCTTATATCGACCAGTTTTTTCAGGTTCTCGTGGACAGCGGTGCATCGGATCTTCACCTCAGTCAGGGTCAGCCTCCCAAAGTTCGCCGCCACGGAGAGATCGTGTCCATTCGCGAAGAACCCCTCACCTACGAGGAGATGAGCTACATGCTAAGCGAAATCTGCACCCCCGAGCGCTGGCAGCGATTCGAGGAGCATGGGGACCTTGATTTTGCCTACGAGATGGATGAGGAAAGTCGATTCCGCTGCAATTATCTCAAGCAGACCCAAGGATACGGCGCAGTATTCCGAATCATTCCCACAAAGATCAAGACCCTCGAGGATTTGAAAGTGCCCGAAGTCATCAAAACTTTTGGCCACATGCGGGGCGGCATCGTTCTCGTGACGGGTCCCACCGGCTCCGGCAAAAGCACGACCCTAGCTGCGCTCATCGATTATATTAATACCAACTTTTCGCGTCACATCGTCACTATCGAGGAGCCGATCGAATTTGTGCATCGGAACAAAAAGTCCATTATCACCCAACGTGAGGTTCCCGAGCACGCGAGCACGTTTCCCATCGGACTCAAGGCCGCCCTCCGCGAAGATGCGGACATCGTTCTCGTCGGTGAGATGCGCGATCTGGAAACCATCGCCCTAGCCCTCACCGCCGCAGAGACAGGGCTCTTGGTATTTGGAACACTCCATACAAATAATGCGCGAAAGCCCAGATTTTGATGAAGCGACAGGACGGCAGCGGACGCGTTGCTGTGAATGAGATCCTCATGGTCGATAGCGCCGTCGCCGCGATCATCCGTGAAGGTGCGACCCAGAAGTTGCAGGATGCCATCATTACCGGAAAAAGCCAAGGCATGCAGTTTATGGACGATGCCATTTGGGAACAACTTCTCCCAGGGGTCGTGTCGCCCAACGAGGCCTACATGAAGGCGATCGACAAATCGCGGTTCCTGCCCTTCCTGCCCCCCGAGGATGCCGCTCTGGCTAATGCCGCTGGCGGATCAGCGGAGAATCCCGCCGAGGCAGCCAAACCGAACCGTGCACCTGCAGGGAAAAGTCATTAAAAAATCGCCCCACTTGCGGTTCGTGGATTTTTAACTTTCGCAATGAGCGATTTGCGACGAAACTAGACACATGCGAGCTTTAGTTTTTTCCATCCTCTTGGCACTCTCGCTTGGCGGCTGCGCTTCGATAGAGCTGGCACGGAGAGAAAACACGGAAAACCTACTATCAGCGGCAGGCTTTGAAATCATTCCTGCCAACTCGCCCGAGCGTCAAAAGTCTCTGTATGCCCTCATTCCTTTCACGATTGTGCGGAATTTGAATGGCGATGAGGTCCGATATGCCTATGCCGATCCGGAACAAAATATCCTCTATTCTGGAAATCAGGTGGCCTATGCGAAATACCAGCAGTTCCGTTTGCAACAACAAATCGCAAATGCCAACATCCAAGCAGCCCAACTAAACATGAACGCTGCGCACCAGTGGAACGACTGGGCCTGCTGGGGACCGCCCGTGATGATCCCCCAACCCCACAAGTTCCCCAGCCACTGAGCTAGGCTGCAAAATGATTCGACGGGACGCGCCCGATTGGTGAAGATTTAGGATTCATGGCCCTATTAAAAGACAGAGCATTGGAGCGCCTCAGTGATGCCCGCAAAGCCGGTCGCCTCGCGCACGCCTATCTGCTCGCAGGGCCTCCCGGATGCGGAAAGGCGTGGCTGGCCATGGAGCTCGCCGGAATGATTCTCGGCTTTAATCCCAGTGAAACGACATCCCATGCCGACTTGTATCAAGTCGCTCCAGAATCAAAGTCCCGACGGATCGTCACGGACCAGATCCGCTCCCTCGAGCACGCCCTGCAAATGAAACCCCTGCTCGGCATCCACAAGGTAGCGATCTTGCATGATGCCGACCGCATGCAACCGCAGGCGGCAAATGCCTTCCTCAAAACACTCGAGGAACCACCCGAGGGGTGCCATATTTTGCTCACGACCACGCTCCGCGATGCCGTGCTCACGACGATCCTTTCTCGCTGCATTACTGTACCGCTCTTATCGCCCACCGGCAGCGTCCAAGACTCCAAAAACGACGATGTCGCCGAGGCTTTCGTGGCCGCCCTGCTTCAAAAAGGCGGCCCTGACGCCGGTGCCGCGCTGCGTTTCACTAAATTTTTCCAAGGCCAAGTGAGCGCTCTTCGTGAACACGTGACTGGGGAACTCGAGGGGGAACTCAAAGATCAGATCAAACACTACCGTGACTCCATGGACAAATCTTGGAAGGATACGCGAGAAGATCAAATCAAAGCTCAAAGCGAAGCGATGGTCGTCCGCGAGCGCCAGCGTCTCCTCACGACGATCAGTGAAGTCCTAGCCACCGCCCTCCGCCACCATGTCCTGCCAGACTTGAATTGCCTCCCGCATATTCAACGCTTGGCCGCCAGCAACGACACAAAATTACTTCTCAAGCGACTCGACGCACTCGACCGAACCCGACGCCTGCTCTCCGCCGGAGTTCAAGAGTCGCTTGCACTTGAGAGCGGATTTCTCCAAATGATTGCCCCATTATGAAGCGACTTGTTATCAAACTTGGCACCGGCGTCCTTTCCACACCCGCCGGAAAATCTCTCGATTCTTCGCAGTTCACACGGATTTCAGCAGAGATCGCTGCACTCCAAGCGGCGGGCTACTCGTGCATTCTTGTCAGCAGCGCCGCCATTGCCGCCGGCGTTCGGGTTATGCACCTCAAGCAGCGTCCAACCGACCTCCCCGGGAAGCAGGCCTGCGCCGCTGCGGGGCAACCTGAGTTGATGCGACTCTACGCAACCTCCTTTCGCAAACACGACCTCAGCGTCGCTCAGCTACTCCTCACGCATGGGGACATCGACAGCCTCATGCATCGCGAAAATGCCCGCAACACTCTCGACCGCCTCCTCGAACACGGAGTCATTCCGATCATCAACGAAAACGATTCCGTAGCCGTGGAAGAGTTGCGATTCGGCGATAACGACCGCCTCTCCGCAGAAGTTGCCGTTCTCGCCCAAGCCGACCATTTGATCATCCTCACGAGCGTGGACGGGCTTCAAGATGAGGACGGAAACCGTGTAAAAAAAGTTCAGGATATCGCGAAGGCCTTCCGTCTGGTTCGTTCCGACAAGGGCGAGGAATCAGTCGGCGGCATGAAAACCAAGCTCGAGGCGGTGCGCAAGGCCTCCTCAGCTGGCATCACGGCCCACATTCTCGACGGCCGTAAAGCTGGGCAAATCGAAGCCGCCCTCAAGGGCAAGGACGTGGGCACTTCGTTTCCTATTCGCCACAACTCGATCCGATCATGAAATTGCTAGGAGTCACGCTCGCTATCGCCCGTAACACATTCACCGAGCTCGTTCGCCAGAAGGTTTTTTATTTTCTATTGATCTTCGCCCTGCTGGTGATCGGAAATTCGGCCTTCATGGCAAAATTCTCCTTCCAGGAACAATTCCAAATGCTGAAGGATATTTCGCTCGGCGCGATGTCCGTTTTTGGATCAATCATCGCCATTCTGGCTACGGCCAACTTCCTTCCAAAGGATATGGAGGACAGAACGATCTACACCATCCTGGCCAAGCCAGTCCCGCGTTTCAGCTACCTTCTCGGCAAGCTCTGCGGCATTTTTAGCTTGTTGGCCGTATCGATTCTTTTGATGTCCGCCTTATTTTTAGCTGTCCTCTGGATCCGTGAAGGCACGGTCCTCGCTGAGACGCGGGCCCAACTCCAAGGCGGTTCGGCCGAGGAAATCGCTGCCGCCGTCAAGGAGGTGACCACCGCGACATTTAATATCAACCTGATCCCCGGCATCGTGGTGATTTTTTTCAAGTCCGCCCTACTCGCCGCACTCACACTCTTCCTCTCTACGTTTGCGACCTCTTCGATATTCACAATCCTCATGGCAACCGCCCTCTATTTCATCGGTCACCTCCAGTCCACCGCCAGGGAATACTGGCTTGCCGGAGTTGATGTACAGTGGTGGTCCCGAATACTGGCGGCGCTCGTCTCGCTCCTCTTCCCCGACTTGCAGGCCTTTAATCTCACAGACGACATCATCGCTGGGACCGCTGTACCGATGGCACTTTTTGCAGGAACAGTCGGGCTCGGGATTCTCTATATCTCCGTCTATTTTTCGCTGTCGGCTCTGGTCTTTTCAGGTCGCGAACTATGAACTGGCGCAAGACTTCCGCGCTTGCGCTTATTTTTCTTTTCGGCGCAGCCATTCTGCCGATTCAATCCCGACTGGATACCGCCGCCCGAGCTGCACATTTCCGTAAAACTGCCTTCGACCTCAACCTCCGCGAGCGCATCGGCCAAGCCGGATTTCTAGCTGCATTGAGCGGTTTTCGCTCCCCACTGGCTGCCATTCTTTGGATCCAAGCGCACACAGCTTGGGAAAATACCGAGTGGGGCCGGATGGCCGGCATCTTCGATACCGTGACGACCCTTCAACCCCGCTCCATCCTTTATTGGGACATGGCAGCTTGGCACATGGCTTGGAATGCCGCCGTTGCAGCCATGCAAAATGAAAAGCAACCCAGCGAAGCTCTCCGCATTCGCGCCCAGCGTGAGTATTTCCGACTCGGCCGTGATTTCCTCGAACGCGGCATTATCAATAATCCGGACCGTTACCAACTCCGCGTTCAGTTGGGCATTGTGCTTCGCGATAAATTTGAGGACCACTGCGCCGCAGCCGATGCTTTTTTAAAGGCGGCAGCACTCCCTGATGCCCCATCTTACTGCGCCCGGTTCGCTGGATATGAAATGGCAAAGTGCCCCGGACGCGAGCGCGAAGCCTACGAACACCTGCGCCGCCTCTACCTTCAGGGCGACAGCCAACGCCTCCCCTCCCTGATCAACCTTTTGCGTGATATGGAAAAGAGGCTGGATATCCCTCAAGCGGAGCGCATAGATTCTTCAGATCAGTCGGACAAAACCTAATTTCCATGCGATTCGCTATTTTCGGAGACATTCATGCTAACCTACACGCCCTTCAGGCGGTGTTGGCTGATGCCCAAGAGCAATCCTGCACTCACCATGTATGCATGGGCGATATCGTCGGCTACAACGCCTACCCGAAAGAGTGTTTGGATATGATACGCGACCTCGATTGCCCTGTCGTGAAAGGAAACCACGATGAACTCGCCTCCAGTGAAGGCCCCATCGAAGGACTCAACCCCTTGGCTGAACTATCTCTCAAATGGACGCGAGCCCAACTCCTCGAGGAGGATCGCGAATGGCTGCGCAATCTCAGGATGCAGCGCCTCGTCCGAGATTTCACGATCGTCCACGCCACCCTCGACACGCCACACAACTGGGCATACATCATGACGCAACTCGATGCGGCGGCGAGCTTCAGCTATCAGCACACGACCTTGTGCTTTGTTGGTCACACCCACACTCCGAAAGCCTACGTGCGTGATGAAGGTGTTCGCACCGAACCACTCGATGTCCTGGCGATCCTTAAAAAAAACAAATACCTGATTAATGTCGGCAGCGTTGGTCAATCGAGAGATGGCGACTCGCGTTCGGCCTATTGCATTTACGACACCGACAGCAACGAGGTGACACTGCGACGCGTCGCCTATGATATCAGTGCTGCTCAGAAAGCCATTATTGAGGCCGGTCTTCCTTCTAAACTGGCGACCCGCCTTGTAACTGGAAGATAGCTTCCACCCCCGATTTTATCGTGCCACTAGCACACGAGCAACCACCCGATTCCCTGCTTTTTATCAAACCGGGATCGATGGGGGATGTGATTCATGCCCTACCAGTCGCCTCCGCCATTCACCGGGCTTGGCCCCTCACCCGAATCACTTGGATACTTGACCCGCGCTGGAGCGAGTTACTCGAGGCGAATCCTGCCATTACGAAAATCCATTCGTTTCCACGTGAAAGTTTCCGAGGTCCCAGCGGCCTAATCCGAGCGCTGCGTTGGTATCGCGGACTGCGCTCGCTCGGTGCCGATACCGTCGTGGATTTGCAATGCCTCCTTAGGAGCGGGCTCATGGCCTACTGCAGCGGCGCCCGAATGGTCGTCGGCCTCGGTGATGCACGCGAAGGTGCCGGTTTTTTCTATTCACGCTCGGTGCCGGTGAGGAAAGACGAACATGCGGTGAATCGTTACCTTCGAGTGCTGGCAGCTTTAGGAGTCCCTATACCAGACGCATTGGACTGGGCGATCCCTCGCGGATTGCGCCCAGAAGCCCTCACCACAAACGATCCTTACATCGTGCTCCATCCATTTTCCCGTGGCGAAGGCAAATCTCTCACTTTCGAAGCCATTGGGACTTTCATTCAAGCGTTTCGAGAAAAGTCCGTGCTGCCGATCGTCCTCGCTGGCGCCCCAAAGCCTCTCCCCGATTTTGGCCCAGGAGTGGTTGATCTTTTAGGGAAAACAAGCCTGACCGAATTGATCGGCTTGCTGCGTGGCGCAAGCTATGTCGTGAGCGTGGATAGCGGGCCCATGCACTTGGCCGCCGCACTCGGCGTCCCACTTCTATCGATCCACACTTGGAGCGACCCGCGACTCGTTGGACCGTTTTCAAAAAACTCCCATATCTGGCAGGGCGGCCAAATCTTGGACCAGAACCTCCAACGAGTCCCATTGCCCGAGCGTGCGTTTACGATTTCTGATGCTATCGCCACCGGCCACTTTGTTGCGAAAAAGACTGCGGCGCAGCAATAGACCTCATCACCCGTTGCTGCCATTGCCTCGCTGGGTTTTTTGTTTATTCTCGCACCCATGTCTTCCGACGAGATTCTTTTAGCAGTGGATCCATCGCTTCGCGGCACCGGATACGCTGTATTGCAGCGCTCGGCAGGCAAGGTGCGTTGCCTGCATTTTGATGTGATTAAAAATCCACCAAAGCTATCCATTCCAGCTTGCCTCTTGGAAATTCACACACGGCTGTGCGATGAGATGCTGCGTTTCCAACCGACAGCCATGGCTGTCGAAAGCGTGATCTATGTACAAAGTTTTCAGACGGCGATCACCCTTGGATCCGCACGGGGAGCGGTTCTCTTGGCTGGAGCCAAACGCGGATTACCGATTTACGAATATGCCCCCCGGCGAGTGAAGCAAGCCGTGGTCGGTCGCGGCGCAGCACAAAAATCTCAAGTGGCCTTCATGGTGCGAACGTTGCTGGGCCTCACCGTAACCCCTCCGGCGGATGCGGCTGATGCGATCGCCGTCGGCCTCACCCATTTTCAATCTCCCCCCTCTGCATTGCAGGGTGGGCATGTGCAACGACTATGAAAATCCTTACTCCCGGACGAATGGATTACGCTGCCGCTTTGGATCTTCAGAACAGCCTCCTAGATGATCTCCTCGCTGGACGAGGCGAGGAGACACTCATCCTTCTTGAGCATGATCCCGTTTACACCATCGGTCGAACCCGCGATCAAACCAGCCTCGGAGTCGCGATGCCGCACCCTGTTTTTGAAACCAACCGCGGCGGACAGGCAACCTACCATGGCCCAGGACAACTGACGGGCTATCCGATTCTTGATCTCAATCGTCGAGGAAGAGATCTCCACCTCTACCTTCGCTTTTTAGAAAGCTTTCTTATTGAGCTCTCCGCGACCTATGGAATCCAAGCGGAGCGCCGTGACGGTCTCACGGGCGTCTGGGTGGGCCCACGCAAGCTCGCTTCTTTGGGGGTGGGAATCAAAAAATGGGTCTCGATGCATGGCTTTGCCATCAACGTGACTCGCGAATCTCTCGAACCCTTCACCCATATTACCCCGTGCGGACTCACGGGAGTCGAAATCACCTGCTTCGAGCGCGAGGTCGGCGTTGAAGTTCATATGAGAGAGTGCATCGAGCGAGCGGCGCGTTTATTTGAAACAGGGCTGGAAACATTGTCTGAACCACAGACCCTATAAAAGATGTAGGCCGCCGCAACGAATGTTGCAACGGCCTACTGTTCCCCCCAGAACAATTTCAGATTCTCACGATCTCTCAGGTAACGCAAGAGTTTTTTTAATTATTTTTTAGTCGCTCAATTCCACGTTCCAATAGGCGATATCGAGGAAGTGCTTCCAGCTCTCATGCGGCTGGGTCGAAAAAGAAATATTTACGAAGGGTCGCCATTTCGGACGCTTCGGCTTGCGGGCCAGCTGCATTCCCGCCTCGTGAGGAAGACGATTCCCCTTCCGCGTATTGCAGGGAATGCAAGAGCACACAATATTTTCCCAAGTCGTCTGTCCGCCTCGATCCCTTGGAAAAACGTGATCCAGGTTCAATTCCTCGCGAGGTTTAACTCGGTTACAATATTGGCAGGTGTTTTTGTCGCGCTCGAAAACATTGTGTCGCGTGAACTTCACTTCCTTTTTGGGAAGTCGCTCAAAAAGCAGGAGAACAATGATCCGAGGCACGCGAATTTGCATCGAGATCGTCTGCGCCATGTTCTCCTCCGGATTACTGCGAGAAAAATCCCTCCAACTTGCAAAGTCGTGGGTAATGAAGCCCTGCCCTGGCTCTGCGGCGACCACTTGCGCATGGCCTTGATATAAGAGCGTGAAGGCCCGACGCGCGCTGCAGGTGTTTACAGCCTGCCAGAGACGATTGAGAACTAAAACGGGTGTATCGAGAAGATATTGCATATGGAACAACGCCCGGGAACAAGACTCTCTCCGCATCTAGCGGCAAGCCTTCCCGCAGACTCGTGAAAATTAGATACAGAAGCGCCGGTGTGTCAAATATTTCAAAGCTCTTTTAACGACAGGAATTCTTTCTTCGGAAAAAAATATCGGGAATATGTTGACGTATCCAAAACTCCCAGTAACCTCTGCCCTCCATCTTATGTCTAGAAAGTGCAGCATCACAGGGGCCAAGCCCGTTCGCGGTTCAAAAATCCATCGTCGCGGTCTCGCCAAGAAAAAAGGCGGAATCGGCATGCACGTCACTGCTGTGACGCCGCGTTACTTCCAGCCCAATCTCAAAACCAAGCGCGTCTGGGTGCCTGAGTTGAAAAAATTCGTCACAGTGAAAGCCACTGCAAGAGCGTTCAAAACGCTTTCGAAAAATGGGGCTTACAAGACCCTTGCCGCCGCAGGTCTCGTAAAATAAACCCTCTTAGGCTGTCTCTGCCCAACCCCCATTCCGGCGGGTTGGATAAAAATTTGCGTCAAGCATGAACTCGGATGACATTTCCGCAGAGTTTGTGCTAACTTCGTCCATGCTTTTGCTGGAGGTTCAAAATCTTTGCACCTGGTTCCCCGTTCACGGTGGAGTTTTTCGCCGCAAGACGGGTGACATCCGAGCTGTCGACGATGTTTCTTTTTCCATCAAAGCAGGACAGACTGTGGGACTCGTCGGTGAAAGCGGAAGCGGCAAGACGACAGTCGGTCGCACGATTCTCAAACTCATTCCTCCGACCTCGGGAAGTGTGAAGTTTTGCGGACGGGAGATTCTTCCTCTTGCAGAGTCAGAGTTTCGCCCCCTGCGTCGCGAGATGCAGATGATCTTCCAAGATCCCTTCGGCTCCCTCAACCCCCGATTCACCATCGCTGAAATTGTCGGCGAAGCTTTGGAGATCCATTTTCCGTCGATGACGCGCGCCGACCGCTCCGATCGCATCGCAGAATTACTGCGACTCGTCGGACTTGAACCCGAAATGATGCGTCGCTACCCACACGAGTTCAGCGGCGGTCAACGTCAACGCATCGGCATCGCGCGGGCCCTCGCGGTGGAACCCCGATTCATCGTCTGCGATGAGCCCGTGAGTGCTCTGGACGTGAGCGTTCAGGCTCAGATTGTGAATTTATTGCAGGATCTGCAGGAGCAATTCGGGATCGCTTATCTTTTCATCGCCCACGATCTGGCCGTGGTTGAGCACATCAGCGACCATGTGCTTGTCATGCACCACGGGAAAATTGTTGAGTCCGCCAGTGCCGAAGCGATCTACCACGATCCTCAGAACGCCTACACAAAAATGCTTCTCGCCGCCGTGCCCTCGCTCGCCTAATGCATCCGATCCTAAGAAATTTCCTCCGCATGAACTGGGTGCTATTCGGCCTCATGATTGCGCTTCTGATCTATGGCGTCTATGCCATTCACAGCGCGACCTGGATGAGGGATCAGCATTTTGCCAAATCTCAGGCCACATGGATATTCGTCTGCTTGCCCATGTTTTTTGTCGTTTCTTTGATGGATTACAGATGGGTTCGTTTCGGAGCCATTCCGCTTTATGTTCTGAGTATTTTGACGCTGATTGCTACCATGTTTCTCGGCGAGAAGCGTTATGGCGCGCGAAGTTGGCTGAACCTCGGCCCAGCCAGCTTCCAGCCATCTCAGTTGGCCGTCATCGCCGGCATCATGACGATCGCCCTGTTCCTCTCAAGGACCAGAACCATGCCAGCGTTCCTTCGCATTCTCTGCTGCGGAGCGATTGTGGGTGCGCCTTGGCTGATGATTTTGATCCAACCGGATCTAGGTTCCTGCATCGTCTGGGTCCCGGTCATTTTGGGAATGATGTTTGTCGGCTACATCCCCAAAAGATGGTTGATTTTGATGCTTGTTATTGCTTTTGCGCTCATTCCGCTCGTGGTCCATTTCGGCCTCAAGCCTTACCAATACTCGCGCATCACGACGTTTCTCAATCCGGAAGCCGACCCTCAAGGCGACGGTTGGAACATCACCCAGTCTCTTATCGCCATTGGATCCGGAGGCCTAGTAGGCAAAGGATACAAGGCTCCTAATACACAAAATGCCCTCGGCTTTCTGCCCGCAACCATTGTTCACAATGATTTTATTTTTTCGGTAATGGGGGAACAACACGGATTCCTCGGCGGGGTGATACTCATAGCCGCGCTTACGATTCTCTTTGTTGTCATGCTCGGCATCGCGATTGAGGCGGAGGATGACCTTGGTCGCTTACTGGCTATCGGCATCACGCTCCTGCTCTTCACTCACACATTCATGAATTTGGGAATGACGATTTCGCTTACCCCCATTACGGGACTTCCCCTCCCCTTGGTGAGTTACGGCGGTTCCTTTATCATGATCACGCTGCTCAGCTTTGGACTGCTGCAAAGCATTTGGATCTATCGCCGCTCGCCTCGATAGGCCTCACCGACTTCTTAAGATTAGATTGCCGCTCGTTGGTTGTTTTTGATAAGAATCTAGCCTCATCAAATGAAAAAAATTATTGTCACGGGTGGAGCAGGCTACATCGGCAGCATTTGTGTCGAGCAAATGATCAACCAAGGTTTTGAGGTTTCGGTCTTCGACAATCTCACCGAAGGTCACGCCAAATCCGTCGATCCACGTGCGGATTTCTATCAAGGCGATCTCGCGGACCGCTCGGTCTTGCGGCACGTTTTCGAAGAGGTCAAGCCCGATGCCGTGATGCACTTCGCGGCCAATGCTTTGGTCGGCGAGTCGATGACCAATCCCTCCAAGTATTTCCGCAACAACGTCAGCTCGGGCATCAACCTCTTGGACATGGTCGTCGACTTCGGGGTTAAAAAATTCGTTTTTTCCTCGACCTGCGCGACCTTTGGCATTCCCGACCGCATGCCACTGGACGAGTCGCTCCCTCAAAAACCCATCAATCCTTACGGTGAGTCCAAACTCATGTTTGAGACCATCCTCAAGTGGTATCACGAGATTCACAAACTCTCCTTCACGGCCCTCCGTTACTTCAACGCCGCTGGGGCATCCGAGGCATTTGGAGAGGATCACCGCATCGAGACCCACCTCATCCCAAACGTCCTCAAGGTCGCCCTCGGCCAACGCGAATCGGTGGACATTTTTGGCACCGATTACCCCACGCCCGATGGCACGTGCATACGCGACTACATCCACATTCTGGACCTCGCTCAGGCACACATTCTCGCCCTCAAATCAGAAAAAAGTGATTTCTACAATCTGGGCACCGGCGGCGGAACATCCGTTCGCGAAGTGATCGAGACCTGCAAAAAAATCACGGGATCCGATATCAAAGCCATTGAGAAACCCCGCCGCGCCGGAGATCCACCCCGCCTCATCGCTGCCTCCGATAAAATCCGCCGCGAACTCGGCTGGGTTCCCCGCTTTGAAAATATCCAGACCATCGTGGAAAGTGCATGGGCGTGGCACGTGAAGCATCCGAACGGCTACGGAGACTAGCAGCATTATCGCCCTCCCTTTTTCACTTGTTGACCCACCTTCCATTTAATCCGTTTCTGAAATCCACCCTTGATCTTGTCACTCAGGATATTTAATTTCGACGGTTCATGAGGAAGTTCCTGATTTGTCTGTGCCTGCTGGCCGTGCTGCCATGCGCCCGCGCCCAATTCGGGAGCTTTGGGGATATCCCCGTCGAGATCACGGCCGATGGCAATACTCGCTTCGAAGAAGGCGTCGCCATCGCTGAAGACAATGTCCAAATCAACTACGGAAAATACAGCATTTTTTCCGATTACGCGGAATACAATCCAGAGACCCGCGATATCCTGCTCATTGGAAACGTGCGTCTCTATACTCCAGATCAATTACTGACCGGTCAGCGTGCCCTATTTAATCTGGAAACCAAACAAATGCGCGCCCTCGAAATGGCAGGGTCCCAATACCCCTATTATTTTCGGGCATTCAATTTCCGCGCGGTTTCCCCAAAGGAATTTCACATTCGTGATTCCACTCTTACCACTCACGATTCATCGAAGCCGGATTTTCACGTTCGTCCACGCTCGATCCGGTTCTACCCAGACAGCCGAGTCATCCTCACAAACTCGACTCTCTATATTGGGCAGACCCCCGTTTTCTGGTTCCCTTATCTCTTTGCCAATCTCGACACGAATGGATTTCAGTTTCTTCCAGGCTATGATTCCCGGTGGGGCGCCTATTTGCTGACCTCCTATAGCTTTCCCGTAGTCAAAGGAGTCACTGGGGACTTTAGGCTTGAGGACCGAGCCAAATTCGGCCCCTCCGTCGGCCTAGATCTTAACATGAGCTACGGTAAGGAAAATCGCAGTTATGGCAAACTTCGCTCCGACTACGTTTTCGAAACTAAAGATGT
>RFZT01000320.1 GCA_009920585.1 bacterium | reverse complement strand
GGCGGGCGGTTGTGTAGCAAGAAGAAGTCCACGACATCTTCCAGTCGAGTGCCCTCTAAGCCTGCTTTGGTGAGCTTGTCGATCGCGGCCTTGGCATCTTCACGATTCGAGTCGGTTATCTTAAATCCAGAATGGCCGGCATTGCTGTAAAGAATGCGAATGCTTTCGGCGTGGGCTTCTGCTGCTTCCTTGGTCAGGTGGCATTTTTGGATGCGCTTGCCGTCAATACGAGTGCCGCTGTCCACCATGAAGGATTTAATGGTTACTCCGTCCGAATGGTAGCGCTCACGGATTTTAGGCCACTCTTTGAGTTTAGGGGGCTGCTTCTTAGGTCTTGCCATAGGTTGCAGAGAATCGCTGAAACGGAGAGTTATTTCAAGATAATTTGTGAATATTACGTGAATGCATTTTTAAGTCACTGATAATCAATCAAGGTTACCGGTCTTCTAAACCGGCTGTCGATGGTTCGATCCCATCCGGGCGCGCCATTTTTTGGTTAGGAATCATGGGATCATGTTCGGGCTATTCTCGCTGTGAAGAGAAATCCCATTGTGAAGGCCGCTAATCCTTTGTAATAAGGAGGGGACTAAATCGGTTTAATTTTAAAATGAGTAACTTCAAAGCAAGTGTTGGCATCGGTATCCTATCAAGCTTCATTGCTGCTCTGGTATTTTTCAGCGGCTCGTTTGTTCTTTTAGATTCCTTCTGGGGACAGGTAATGGGCTTCAAATCTCCCGTCGCTGCACCGCCACTCTCGCTTTTTTTCGCTGTTTTATTGGCCTTTGGAGTGGCTTGGACATCGGTCGATATTTCGCGTCCCATTCTCAAAATTGTGCCTGCGATCGGAATCTGTCTTTTGCTTTTCACGTGGTCCTTGGTTTCGGCGTTGTATGGGAAATTCTTATCTCCTCTAGCTCCAGTGCTGGCCACTCTGTGCAGTCTCGCCTTGGGGGGGCTTTGGGGCAAAACGAAAGCAGGGTCGAGAAAACAGACCCTGGAGCGTTTGTTTGGCCATCGGCTTTCGCGTGAGGATTTCCGCTCACTGGTGGCCTCCTCGGTTCCAGTTCATTTCCCTGGCGAGGTGATCAATGGAACGGTGCTGGTGGTGTCGGTGCACAATCACTCCGAATTGATGGAGCTTCTCACGCCCGAAAATTACACCGCGATCACGAATTTATATTTAAAAACGGCTTCCGATTATTTGGTGGAATCCGGCGGCTACCTTGATGAATGCAATGGCGAGTGCATTCGCGTTGTTTTTGGTGCGCCAATTCCTGATGAGAGACACGCGATCCGGGCCTGTCGCGCGGCGGTGGATCTGGCTAGTCGATTGGATGAATTGAACAAAGAGTGCGATGCCCGCTGGCAACGGCGCTTGGATGTGCGCATGGGGCTCGACTCGGGGGATATGATTGCCGCTGCGTTTGGTGGCGGGCGCTTGGGGAGCTTCAGTGTGGCTGGTTCTGCTGTGGATTTCGCCCGCCGGCTTTGCGCTTCGAGTCCAGTTTATGGAACACGGATTCTGATTGGTCCGGATACATACGAGCCAGCGGCGGAGTCTCTCGAGGTGAGGCCAGTCGAGATTCTTAAAGTTTCTGCAAGCCGTCGCCGTATTGAAATCTACGAGATCCTTGCTCCTAAGCATGGGCTTTCGCCGGAGAGGGAACGGAGCCGTGATCATTTCTGGACGGGTGTTCTGCACTATCGTGACAGGCATTGGGAGAAGGCCGTTGAGGAATTCACGAAAGCTCGTATCAGCGGCATTCCCGATCCCGCGCTGGATTTCTATCTGCGCCGTATCGAGCAGTTGCGCCGTCAAACGGAGGACTCCCACAAGGATAATTTCCCTCCTCTTTTTCAATCCGTCTGAGTTTTTTAAGTCTGCTCTTTATGCATGAGCCACGTGTCATTACCGCCAAGGAAGCCCGCCAGGAGCGGGATCGTCTTCGTGCTGCCGGAGCGAGTCTTGTTTTTACCAACGGGTGTTTCGATATCCTTCATCGCGGGCATACTGAATACCTAGCCTTCGCGAGGGCCCAAGGAGACGCCCTTGTGGTAGGACTGAATAGCGATGCTTCCGTGCGTCGAGCCAAGGGGCCGACACGGCCGGTGAATTCCCAGGACGACCGTGCCTTTGTTCTCGGCTCGCTTCGTGCGGTCGATTATGTCGTGATTTTTGATGAGGACGAACCCCGTGATCTCATTGAAAAAATCCTCCCTGATGTGCTTGTGAAGGGGAAAGACTGGGCACACTACGTCAGCGGGCGTGATGTGGTGGAGGCTCATGGCGGCAGGGTGGTGCTGGCCGATATGGTCGAGGGAAAATCGACGACGTCAACGATCGAAAAGATGCGCGCGGGTGCGGGATCGGCCTAGTCTTCGCACGATATCGGTTCCGTGATTTCGGTGCTCTCATCCGAGTGACAAAGTTTTCACAAGATTCCCCTTGTTCTTAACGTCCGATCACAGGAAGTCTGTAGGTAATGACATCAAAGACACCTGCCGAAAAAGGTTATCGCCTCCCAGCTGAATGGGAGCCACACGAAGCGACATGGATTTCCTGGCCTCAACCCGATTGCAACAGTTTTCCAGGCTCCTACGAACGGGTCATTCCGACATTTGTTGCCATGGCCGAGGCGCTCGCGGAATCCGAAATAGTCCGCATCAATGT
>RFZT01000319.1 GCA_009920585.1 bacterium | reverse complement strand
TTTTGAACACCGAAGGTTGTTCAGCAAGAACACGGGACGCTGTTGAGCACTATCTTAAAAAAAGACGTTTTTTCTTTTTGTGGTTTTTTATGGAATCTCAGTTGTTTTTGTCTTTTGTCTAGGAGCAGGCGATGGACGCCCGAGCCCGACTGCTCATCCGTCCGGCCTCCCAGCGGCGGATACTGTGCTGCTGAATCTCACCATATCCCTCGGGGGAGCAGAGCATGGAGAGTCGGACGGTCTCGTTGAGAAGGCGGCGGCGAAGCTCCTTATATTCCGATCCATCGGGAGCGTCGGCGTAGAGATCCTGTGCGGCGATAGCGGCCGCAACCTTCTTCTTGTCCAGTCGCACTGACTTCCGTGGGCCCCGGAAGAAGTTGTTGATTTTGGACACATCCTTCCACTTTAGTACGTGGAAGAAGAAGCGGCTCGGGTTAAAAGACTCCCGAATGCAGACGCGACCTGGAATCGGGGTCCAGTAGCCGGGCGATCCCTCCGGCCCGTAGGCGGGAAGGAAAGAAGCGACACTAGCCGATGCCTGATGGCACTGAACACAGTCACAGCCCGGAATAACCGTCTGGTCGCGTCCGTCGGTCTCGGAGGGCAGCATGAGGCTGCGGATGAGCTCCATGTTCTCGTTGTACCGAGTGGGCTTCAGGCCGACGACACGGAGGATGCGTCGCACGATGCCGGGCGTCCAGCCGAGGGACTCCAACTGCGGCCGCGGGATGCGGTAGGCGGCGGAAGCCATTGCGATTTCTATTACTTTGCGGGGAAGGCAGAAGGCAGAAAGGCGATGTGGATGTACGGGGACAACCACAACTATCCATTCCGCCCCATATCCAAATCAATTTTTTCAACACGGGACGGTGTTGAGCATGAACACAGAGCAAGGAACACGGAAGCAAGAACAATCCGCTAGAATTCCAGCAGTTCCCCCCGCTCTAACAAAAAAAGAGTCATTTTATGGGGTTTTGGTCTTTTGTGTCTTTTTTTGTCTTTTGTGTCTTTTGTGTCTTTTTGTAGTCATTTTCTGGTTTTTGGTCTTTTGCAAGAATCTCGGGAATTCCGGTCTCTTTATCGTCGTCGGCGAACCTCGGTGAAGCCCTCAGCACAAGGAGGGGGCGAACCTCCATCTCAGGCAAGAAGCGGGAGTCCATGAAGTCGGCGGTTGCAATCTGGAGTCCGCCCTCCAGTGCGACAATGCCCAACTCCGGCGACCGGTCCAAGCAGACCTCCAGCAGATCCATGTCCACGGGGGAGAGTCCGCCGTAGGTGTAGACGTCGGCAAACCGCCACTCGATGGAGGGGAAGACAGCCAGAATGTCAGCCTCGGTGCGAAGCGAAGGAGCGAACTGAAGACGCTTCTGCTGGATGCCCGCCGACGCACGAGCGGCCCGAAGCTCGGGGGACGCGTGGTCGAAGGGACACGCGACGCCCTTTCCGCAGGTCATCTTCTGGCCGCGTCGCGGGCCGTTGAAGTGGACCTTCATGCCGGCGTGGAACTCGCAGAGAGGGCCGTGGAAGAGCTGGCAGGTCGCGTCGGAGCAGCGGTTTCCGCCCGCACACTTGTCCACACGCTGATGCGGGAACTTGGCGTCGAGGAAGGAGGAGACCTTGTCGGAGACGTCGAAGAGGGGGGAGCCGACCTCGGGGAGGTAGGACTCGATTGCGGACATTCTAGAGCGATAGCTGGGGAAGCTAGAGCAGAGGAAGAAGGCGATATGATGACGTCGGCCACCACGATGTTCTTATCCGACATCTAACGTAATCAATTTTTTTGACATAGACATCTGCTAGAAAGGCGACGTTCCAGCACAGAAACGACATAAAAAAACCTAGCAGCGTCCCACCAGGCCCTTGCGACATAGTCGCTGGCGAAGGCGTCCCTTCCAGGCGCTTATTGGTTAGCGGGCCAATACAGGTCAATTTTTATGTAGAGCGACATACAGACATCTGCTAGAAGCAAAGACATCCGACATCCGAAACGACCCAAAGGTCAAGAGCGTTCCGTCTTGAAAAAAACCTAGCAGCGTCCCACCAGGCGGAAGGCGTCCCTTCGCTAGTGTTTATAGAGTCTTCACTCTTGGCTCGGTTGCTAGCCGTAGAATAGGGCTGAGGAGTGCAACCACGGTCCTCATTGACGCCCCCACTTTACCTATCCGGCGGCCGCGGTAATCAATTTTTGTGTACAGCGTCGTACAGGACATACAGACGTCTGGGCGACATGACATACGGACGACGAGACGTCATGTCGCTACACGACATCCGAAACGACATAAAAAAACCTCATGGCGTCCCACGAGGCGAAAGGCGTCCCTTTGCTAGTATTGTACCCTCTTCAGGAATAGCGTCCAAGACGCGACGGAGTATTATGTGCGGCAAGCACGGAAGGTCTCCACCTAATGGAATCCAAAACAGAACCTCCCGTTGGAGTAAAGACAAACGCAATGGCGGTTTGCTCTTGGGTGACGCGACCCTCATGCGACCGATGAGGTGTCCGAGTGGTACAGGTGTCCTACAGCCGCCACCTGGTTATTGACAACCGGAACCAATCTCATCAATTTTTTTTGGGGTTTGAGTAAATAAGAGGGTTTTATCCGAGGTTTATCGGAGCATGTCTGCTAGATGGCACGTCTAGTCAAATGGTAAAAAAAATTGAACAGGATGGACGGCCAACAGGATAGTCGTGGTGGCCG
>RFZT01000318.1 GCA_009920585.1 bacterium | reverse complement strand
TATTACCGGTAATAAGGCCAGAGAGCGTCGTGTTGGTGGAATTATCCAAATTATTCATATTCACCGTGCCATTGGCATTTGTGGAGTTGGATGTGAAAAATAAATTTGCAGTTGGATTTTGGGTGCAATTTCCGTTTTTGAAGAAATATTTGGTGATGCCTCCAGGCTGGCTTGTGACAATGGCAGTGCAGTTTCCAGTCATGGAACCGTTATCATTAAAAGAGCTCTGCAAAGTTGCCATCGCCTGCTGGGTGGCGCTGCTGGCAAGCATATCGGCTTGGGTCTTCGAGGTGTAGTTGCGCGTGGCGGTTTGCTCTGTGCGGGTGGACGAGAGGAACGAGGTGACGATCGTGGAAAGCAGCACGATCACGAGCAGCGTAAGAATCAGCGCCGAGGCGTCTTCTGCATTTTTGGGAAGATAGCGCTTCACGGACATTCAGCAGGGCTGATGTTCAAATTGGGAGTGCTTCTAGACCAGAGGGAGAGATTTTGCATTCGCTGGTTCATCCACATTACCATAGTTTTTTGACTGAGGCCGGGCGACGAGCAAACCCAATGGGCCTGCGGGCAAAGCGTAGAAGAGGATCGAGAGATGTCGCCGTATCCATGATGAGATCCATTTATAGCCCTCAGCTAATGGCATGTCAGCTACCTTGGTATACAATATCCTGTCAATTTTGTATCCGATTCCGCACAAGGCGAAACGCTCGGGACTGGACCTCAATCCACTTCGGCTTGAGCGTGACCTGGCGGAGGTTGAAGGCTGTCCAATCTGCGGGGTCTGGCTTAACGACGATCACTTGATTCCCATCGGTGGCGATGTGGATTTTGCCGAGGCTTTGGGAATTGTATTTGCTGTAGTTCACCGTGCTCGCGAGGGGCGCGGTGAGTTTTTGGTCGCCGATTGTGACGATGGCCTTGGCGTCTTTGATTCCAGAGACTTCGGCCAAAACCTCGTATTCGCCTGGCTTAGCACCGGTGAACTCCCAGCTCACGCTCGACTCGGGATTCGACCAGAACCCGATTTCGTTTCCGGTCTCACCCTCTTGGAAGCGGGGTGTGCCGCCTTTTGCGGGAGTGGGGAAGTCGGCCAGAGACGCGATCAATGGAATCGAACCGTCCTCACTGGGCTTGATGAAAACTTGGGAGACCTTCGGCGCGCCGACGATTTCGAGTTTGATGACAGTCGCGTCGGAATCAAGGGCCTTGTCAGGTAGAGCGATCACCACACCTTCGGGAGATTTTTTGAACTTCAGTTTTTTGCCGTCGGCGAGAAGACTCGCGGATTTGACTTTGCTCTCCAAGCCGGGAACGAGGAGTTGGCCGTCTTTCGGCCAGTCGAAGACATGGAGGTAAAGGGTCGTGCCGTCGGAGTGTTTTTTGACGGTGCAGCGGCCCCAAGTGAGCTTCGCAAAAGGGCTGGCGTGGGTGCCGTAGATCGATTCGCTATTCACCGCCATCCACTTGCCGATGACATCAAGACGCTCGACGATGGGCTCAGGGAAGAGGCCCTCGCCGGTAGGACCGACATTGAGCAGGTAGTTGCCGCCTTTGCTGGCGATGTCGATGAGTTGGTGGATAAGGGTCTTCGCGGACTTCCAATTGTGGTCGGTGCTCTTGTAGCCCCAGGTGTCGTTCATGGTCATGCACACCTCGAAATCGCGGTCACCGAGACCGTTGGGAGGGATGTATTGCTCGGGGGTCTCGGTATCACCGTAGAGAGGGTTGCCTTTGATTTCTGCGAGCGCGGCCATATCGATCACACCCATGTGGCCGTGCATTTTGAAGAGGCGGTTGTTTTGGATGAGCTTGGGCCGGACTTTGAGGACATCGAGAATCCGCGTCGCGTAATCAAGATTCATGGCGACGGGAACATCCCACCACAGGATGGCTGGAGCATCGCCATAGTTGTTCGCCAATTCTTTAATCTGAGGGATGGCGATCTTGTTCATGTAATTCACCATGTCGTCCTTGCCTGCGGGGTCCCAGTTATTGCAAGCGCCGCCGTTCGACCAATCGACAGTCTGGGCGTAGTAGAAACCAAGCTTGATGCCGTGCTTTTTACAGGCTTCGGCGAGGGGCTTGAGCAGATCTTTTTTGTAGGCGGTGGACTCCACATCCCAATCGTTCGTGGCGGTGGGCCAGAGAGCGAAGCCGTCCACATGCTTGGCCGTGATGATGATGTATTTCATTCCCGCCTTTTTGGCCATGAGCACCCACTCCTCGGCATTGTATTTCGTGGGGTTGAATTCTTTAGCGAGTTCCTTGTATCTGGCGACGGGGATTTCTCCCCTACCCATGATCTGCTCGCCGAGGCTTGGAATTTCCTTTCCGTCGTAAATCCCAGCGAGGCGCGCATAGACACCCCAGTGAATGAACATGCCGAAGCGGGCGTCGCGCCACCAGGCCATACGGGCGTTCCGATTTTCTTCGGATTCGCGAGGGAGATCACTGGGCGCGGGGGTGGCCGACGGAGTCTCAGCGGGTTTGTCTTGTTTTAAATAGGCGGGCGTCTCGGTGATGGGCGAGACCGTCGGAGCGATCGAGGTTTCAGCGAGCCCGGGATGGCTGGAGGCAAGGGTTCCGATGGCGAGGGCTAGTATGACTTTTTTCATAGTGGTTGGTTTTGAGAGAATGTGTCGCTATCGTTAAGAAAGACATATAATCCCAAAAGCAGCATGCTTTTGGATTTTAGGAGAG
>RFZT01000317.1 GCA_009920585.1 bacterium | reverse complement strand
CGGCGCCAGTCGAGATTGCGTGGGCGATGAGATGAAATGTTTTCCAAAGTGCGTCCCTTCTCTACTAGTGGCGGATATTCTTCAAATGAAATCTCATGGCAGGGAATAGGCATTCCAATCCTCTTGCGAATGTGAGGGCGCTCACGTAGCAAAGACGCTGGTGAATATCTACGCTCGGTCGATCCGTTACTTCCGGCCCTTTTTCTGGCCGACCTTAGGGGGAGTGCTCCTCACTTTTCTCTCCATCCTTTTGAGTCTCCTTAAGCCTTGGCCGTTCAAATACATTGTCGATGGCGTGTTGGACACCAGTAAGGGGACTTCCGACGCGAGGGCGTTTATTGATTCCTGCTTCGGTGGGGCGAATCCTTCCCTCTCGATCCTGTGGCTCTGCGGTGCCATGGTATTGATCAGCCTTCTCGCTGGTTTGGTGAATCTCGGTTCGAATTATCTTTTTGTTCATGCCGGTCTCCAAGCCCTACTCAAACTTCGCACCGATCTCTATACCGCGCTCCAGGCGTTACCGCTGAAATTCCACGATGCGCGACGCAGCGCGGACTCCAGCTTTCGCGTGGCCTATGATTCGCAAAGCATCCAGACGATCTACAACAAAGGTTTCGCCACCGTACTTTCCTCGGTGGTGATGTTGGTCGCCACATTCGTGGTGATGGTGGGAATGAATTTGCCGCTCACTCTGGCCTCGCTCGTGATCTTGCCGCCTGTCGTATGTGCTATCCGTTACTACGCCGAGCGTGTTCGCAAGCAATCCACGAGCATTCACGAACGCGAAAGTGATCTTCTAACGATCGCGCAGGAGGGATTGAGTCAGATTCGCATGGTGCATGCCTTCGGACGCGAGGCCTTTGAGGTTGACCAATTTCGCCGACGGGCTGCGCAGAGTCTTGAAGCCAACATGAAGCTCAATATGACTTCCGTTGCGAGTTCGCTTGTGGTTGGAACCCTGATGGCTGCAGGGACGGCGCTCATGTATTACATCGGCTCTCTTCAGGTCATCAAACCCGAGGCCCATTTCAGTCTCGGCGACCTGCTGGTTTTTTCCTCTTACATCGTGATGCTTTACCAACCCTTGGAGCAGTTGACCTACACTGCGTGGGCGCTCGAGGGAGCCGCAGCCGGTGCTGCAAGATGCTTCGAAGTGTTGGATCGGGATGATGATGTGCCTGATGCTCCCGATGCGCTGGATATCAAAGAGGCCGCCGGCGGCATTGAGTTTAAAAATGTCCACTTCGGTTACACCGGCGAACGAGTGATTATTCAAGATATCAACTTTACAGTTCAGCCAGGACAAACGGTCGCCTTCGTTGGGGGAACGGGAACCGGAAAAAGCACCCTCCTGAGTTTGGTTCCACGCTTCTACGATCCGACTGAGGGTTCCATTTCGCTCGATGGCACGGACATCCGTCGCATCAGCAAAAAAAGCCTCCGCAGCCATATCGGCATGGTTCTCCAGGACACGCTCCTTTTCTCGACCACGATTCGCGAGAATATCGCCTATGGCAAACCTGGCGCCACAGAAGAGGAAATTATCGAGGCCGCACGCAAGGCCCAGGCCCTTGATTTTATCAGCAAAATGCCCGAAGGTTTCAGTAGCCCCGTTGGCGAGCGTGGCAGCCACTTGAGTGTGGGGCAGCGTCAGCGCATCGGAATCGCCCGCGCTTTTCTCAAGAATGCTCCGATCCTCCTGCTCGATGAGCCCACAAGTGCTTTGGATCCGAGTACGGAGCATGCAATCATGGGTACGATCATGGAATTAATGCAGGGAAAAACGACCCTCATCATCACGCACCGTCTCAGCACGGTTCATCATTTTGACCGCATTATTGTGATGAAGGACGGACGGATCGTGGAAGATGGTTCCGGCCCGGATCTCGTCGCCAAGGATGGGGTTTACGCTGCTCTGTACCGCGATACGAGTAGCGTTGCCGCTACGCCCGCTTCTTAGAAGATTTCCCCTTCGAGAGAATTTTTTCTGCAGCGGCGGCATCCTCGGGAGTGTCCACGCCGGGACCAGCGGCCCGTGTTTTGACGACGTGGATTTTGGCGCCATGCTCGAGAGCGCGAAGTTGCTCAAGCTTCTCTGCATTTTCGAGAGGGGTTTGTTTCCACTTCACAAAATCGAGAAGAAAGCGACGGCGGTAGGCGTAGATGCCCAAGTGGCGCAGCAGACCGGGACGGACGTCCCCATCTCGATCGTGCGGAATCCCAGCCCTCGAGAAATAAAGCGCGTTGCCAGCAAGATCGGTGACGACCTTCACGCAATTTGGATTTCCCAACTCGGCTGCCTCCATCGGGCAAGCGGCCGTGGACAACGCGAGGGCCTTATCCTCGCGGAGAACTTGGATTAATTTTTGCGGAAGTTTCGGATCGATGAAGGGTTCATCGCCTTGAACGTTGACGATGATTCCGAATCCGCTGAGTTTTTTGGCGACTTCTGCAATTCGATCCGTGCCGCACGGGTGCTTGTCGGAGGTGAGGGTGACTTCGGCGCCGAACTCGAACGCAGCTTCCGCGATTCGCATGTCATCGGTGGCGATAATGATCCGGTCCACATCCAGAACTTTGTTGCATCGTTCCCAGACGTGGCGAACGAGTGGTTTGCCGGCAAGGAGGTGAAGCGGTTTGCCGGGCATGCGGGTCGAAGCCCAACGCGCGGGGATAATAATCGCAGCTTTTGACATACTCAGATTCATAGCCCCCTCCGCACTGGCTTTGC
>RFZT01000316.1 GCA_009920585.1 bacterium | reverse complement strand
GACATTTACGTTGGCTCCAGACGGCAAATCATTTTCTGGAAAGTGGTTGCAATACGGTGAAGCTGAATGGCGGGCATGGGCGGGGGCTAGGGATAGCGAAGCTGTGTCTAAACCATGGAAATCTAGCAAAAGTTATGAGACCGCGATTCAGATTGGAGGAGAGCTCGTAAATAAAGTCGCGAATAAAGTCAAAGATATGCCGCTGAATGATATCAAAGATTCAGCCATATCCTCCGCGCAAGTAGCTAAGGGGTTACTCCAAACCTTAATCGCAGAGATACCTGAAGCAAAGTCGCCTGGCGCAAACGCGCGTTTGACTAATTCCGATCAAGCTGCATCTCCGGCTCCCGGCAGCCCATCTCCGACACCAAGTGGAGGATCAGCCCAAGGAACCGAGCCGCAGTCGGCGAAATCTTTGGATGATTTGATTGGGAGGGACCTCGTAGACAAGGATGGGAAAAAAGTCGATATCAGCAAGCTCGGGGGCAAGATTATCGGTATCTATTTTTCCGCTCATTGGTGTCCGCCCTGCCGTCAGTTCACACCCAAACTCGTCAAATTTCGAAATGCGCACGCGGATCAGTTTGAAGTCGTATTTGTGAGTTCGGACCGGAGTGCCGATGATCAGCAAAAATACATGAAGGAGGCCGGAATGCCATGGCCAGCCATACCGTTCGGTTCGGCACAAGTCCCGCTTCTAAAGGGAAATTTCAAAATCAGTGGTATTCCTTCGCTGGTTATAGTGGACGAAAAAGGTAAGCTAATCTCCTCGCAAGGCCGCATGGAAATGGCTACGGATTCTGCAAATGCATTAAAAAAATGGCAGTCGGCTAAAGATAAAAACTGAGTCAGATCCTAATCGGGGTGGTCAAAAATGGCGTTTTTAAGAAAAAGAAACGAAATGATCGGGTCGCATGATCTGTGGATCGCGGTCGCCGCGTTGCAGTGAGGGGTACCACTTGTCTCGCAAAATAAGGCGGAGTTGGAGCGAGTCCCCGGATTGCAGGTAGAGCTTTATTAGTCAGGTGAGGAGACATGGAGTCCGAGGAAGGGCGAGGGGTAAAAAGCAAACTTCCTCATGCCTCAACCCGATCCTGTTAATCTTGCTAATCCTGTCATCCTGTCATCCTGTCCAAAAATCCACATTCGTCTCATGAAGCTTGCTTCGGCTTTTATTCGCTTTGTGAATTTATATTCTTAAATGTATCGGGGATATTTACTTGCCCTCCTTCGCCAACCTCGCGGCTTCTTGATACTGATGGCGAAAAATATCAGATAGTTTCTTTGCGAGGCGGACTTCGTCGATGCGGTTGGGGGAGGCTAGGGTTGGTTTGATGAGGCGGCGGGCGGCTTGGTAGTCCACGGCGCTGAGGTCGGTGAAGGTTTTGTAGGCTTTGCGCGGAAACCCTGCCTTCACCAGCGCCTGCCAAGCTTCTGTCTGTTCGTGATGAAGGTCGAGACAGGTGACGCGAATGATGAAACTTAGGGTTCGGATGAGCGGAGCAGTCCAAGCTGGGTGGTAAGTGAAAAGCTTGGCTTCCTCGTAGGGCATCACTTCTGGGTCGGAGCGGAGTGGGATGTATTCCGCTGCGTACAGTTCTTTGCGAATAGGCAATCGGCGGAGGGCGTATTTTTTGGGACCGTCGGGTGCGCCGACTTGGAAGTTCCAGAGTTTCTGACCATCCAGTGAAAGGACGAAGGAAATGAACTCCTCGGCGACGGCGCGATGCGGGGCTCCGCGTAAGAGCCCTATGGGATCCACTCCGATGGAGGAACCTCCCGCTGGCGTGAAGTATTGGAGCCGTGAAGGGGAGTCACCGATTTTCACCGATTCGCTCTGGAAGCGTCCGTAAAAATCAATGCACATTCCGATGGCGGCATCACCGAGCGAGACGTCGAGGGGGATTTTTGGAGCCGAGTCGGTGAAGTAGCGGGCGTTTGCCGAAGCGGCTTGGATGATTTGGAGTCCTTGTATCCAGCCGAGGGCGAGGATCTCGTCGTTTTGGGCTCCGGCTGCCGTGACGAGTTCCTGCATCTTTTGTTGGATCACCATTTCAAACGCTTTGGCGGCCGATCCGCTTTTGGTGGGGTCCGCAAGAGCGACTTGTTTGAAAAAAAGGGGATTTGTGAGATCGCTCCAAGAGGCCGGAATCCGTTCAATACCGAGGCGGCGGAGGGAGTCGCTATTGTAGCAGATGCCAAAAGAGGCGAGGCATGTGCCGATCCAGCGACCTGAGGGGTCGTAGAATGTCTCGCCGGAGACTTCTTGCGGAATGGAGTCAGGCAAAAACCATTCGGGATGGGTCTTCAAAACATCGGAGGCAACGAGGCGACCTGCGGCTGCCTGTTGATCGAAGTCGTAGGCTCCGCCTCCAAAAAAAAGATCAATGCCGCAGGAGGTATTTGAATCCCAAAAGGCCCGGCGGGCGGCTTGTTCAGGAGAATCATGAGCGGCATTTGGCGCAGGGGTGATGCTGGGGTTATCGAAAGAGGCCGCAACTTGCGGTGACCAAGTCTTTCCACTCGCGGACCAGACTCTTTCAAACGCAGCAAGGTATTCCCCAGCGAGATAACGCGAGATCTCGCTCGTTCCACCTGGCAAGCGCCAGTCGATCCGAACAGAGCGTCCGGTTTTGTTTTTGTAATGCTCAGCGAAGGCGAGCGTAAACTCGTGACGGACGGCTTCGTTGTGCGGAGAAATAATGACTAACGTGTCATCCGCTGCTGCGAG
>RFZT01000315.1 GCA_009920585.1 bacterium | reverse complement strand
TGGGGCCCGCCAAAACAACGGGAACTTGATGGGGGTTGGCTTGAAGGAGTCGGTGGGCCACATCGCGAAGTAACACGGTGGGGGCGCAGTTTTTTGGCAGTCCATTTTGAAATTCGGATGTTGTGGCCAACGCATTTCGAAAAACGGCCTGGGGATGCCAGATAGCGGCGAGCAACGAGAGAGCGGTGAGTGCGCTCAGAATGCCGCGCGGGAGTCGCGAAACTGTGCGCAGTTGCAGTATGGCTACGAACAGTATCAAGGCCTCAATGATCCAAAGGCCGGTGGCCATGCCTTGCCAGCGAACCTGTGAAAATGCCAAGCACTGCATCGCGAGCAGGGGGCACATCACAAAAAACGCCAAAGCTCGCCATGCTGGTGAAATCCCCGGGCGCCAGAGCAAAAGCGGGGCACCGATCATTACCACAAGCGGCCAAACGAATGTGGTGAGGATATTAAAAAAGGCCCCATCTTCCCCCAATAAAATAATCCAGAGCGGCTGAAACTCATTGATGTATTCAGTGTGGAGGGCGAGCAGAAATCTGTCGGAGACATAGAAAAATAAATCTGGGCGCGAGGCGGCCATCACCGGCGGCATTAGGACAAAAGCCACGGCGATCCCCATGCGGAGCCGATCGGCCAACGAGCCGTTTGTGAGTCGGCCCTTGTTGAAAATCCAAAATAAGAGTCGCGAAAGCAAATCCGCCGCCGCCAACCACGCCAAGGCATAAAGGGGGTGGTTGACCTCCAGACGCCATCCCATGCGGGAGGGGAAGTATTCCAGTGCATAAAACCCCAAACTTGTCAGGCAACCAGCGAGGCCCCAAGAACGCCAGAGGTCTGGTTTTATGGTGATGCCGGCTTTGGATGCAGACCAAGCGGTAACGATGGCTCCTAGGCCGCAACCAACGATCACGGGAAGCGCCGTGGCAGCGCTTACCCACAGCGCCGCTCCGCCCAAAATGCCGGAGAGGATCATCCATTGACGTGCGGAAGCCTCATCTAAAAGAAACGGAAATTTTGCTTTTTTTGAGTTGACCAAGCCCGCACCGGAAAAAAACAAGGCAAGAACGGAAGCAATGGCAAAGCTGAAAACAATCCCGTGGTGGTCGACCATTCCATAGACGAAGCCCTCATGAATTGTTCGGGAGGTGAAAAGCACTAAGACAAACAAGCCAGCGATGCCCCAGCCGAGGCGCCTTGCGACCATGAACGCCACGCCGGCTACCGCAAGGCTCAAGAGGATGAGCGGCGAGACGATGGCAGCCCACGCCACACAGTCCACAGCCGAATGACCACTAAAAAAGGAAAACAGCTTAGCCAAGCCCGCGATGAGCCATATCAGGCCTGAGCTCCAATGCACCTCACGGCCTTCGGGGGCATTATCGATCCGTGTCTCACGGACCCTGAGTGTGTGAGATTCCAGCAAAGATTGCGAATGCAAAATCCACCACCGCATATCCATCGAAGCCGGCGGCAGGATGGTGGTCTGCTGATAGGCTCCCTGCGGGATTGGAAAAGAACCCGCCGGTTCATCCGTGGTGTGAATTTTTCCGAGGCCGGTGATGAGGGAATGCCCGAAGAACGATTCACAGAATACAAAACTCGCTAGAAGGATTAGCGATAGAGCAAAAATGAGAAAGGACTTTGGAGATTTATGGACCACTGCGAAGGAGATTGTTTCAACGCTAGAACGGATTTTTGAACAGGATTAGAAAATCGAAGCACAACAAAGAAAGACTGACCAAGCCAGTCCAAAGAGTGGGCGGAGTAAATTAATTTCAAGGATTTCAAAATTGGATTATGAATCTTGAAGAAATTTTCACGTTGCAAGAAACATTATAAACCCCAGTTGGGTAATTTAGCAGACTTGAAGTTATAGCATTGCGGACTTTTCTTTATCCTTTTCTTCATTAACCTTCTCTTCTTCCTCTTTGTCACCCTCTCCGCCACCGTAACCTAGTATATCAACAGTAATAAGCGACGGAGGTTCTTCCTGCTGCTGTTGAGCTTGGGATTGAGATGCTTTTTCATCAACGGCAGATGTTGCGGCAGCCGTAGCACTGGATGATGCAGGGGAAACGGAGACCGGAGCGGCAGCTGGAGCAGCGGAGGGGACCCCTGCTGAAGTTCCTCCCGTGGAAATGTTGTCAGCATTCAGCACAGAAACAGCTGCGATGTTGAGATTACCGGTGCTTTTAATTCCTGCATCCCCAGCGTCAACCGTGCCTTGGGGAGCGAGAAGATAAACATCCCCCGGCTCCACATTTTCGACAGCAGCGAGCACTCCAATGCCACCGCCTGTGGCTAGGCCGCCCAGGTCGGTCGCGACATCTGCACTAGGCGAATCAATGAGGACACGGGTTGGCGGAGCCGTGACTACCGTTTTTGGCGAGGTTCCAGCGGCGATATCGCCATTGGTGGACCAAATCGTCATATCACCGCCTCGCAACGTGAAGATACGGGCGCGGCCGATATCGACATCACTATCGGTGATGATCGATACGCTGCCACCATATTCGGTAACGATACCGGGTGGCGTGAGTGGGTTTCCATAGATATCAGAAGCCATGGTGAGTCCTCCCTTGGGAGCAACAAGAGCGATCGAGCCCCCACTCACCGTGCGAATATCTCTGGCTCGGGTATAAATATCTCCCTTGGATGATACAGCGGCAAAGGCTTGCTCGATGGCTGAGAGACCGGGTTCGTAGCTGCCAGTCTCAGGATAGGTTTTTCCTGTGACTTGCAGGAGCGCAAAGAGGG
>RFZT01000314.1 GCA_009920585.1 bacterium | reverse complement strand
AGACGATTTGTGTGGAAACAGCATAATTCCACACCGCACCGACCAACGCCCCAGCCGCTCCGGCGAACCACCACGGGATACGGTTTTCGAAAAGGTATTCCGAGGCTTGCACATTCACAATCGCCCCCAAACCACAAATCGCGATGTACGCAAGGAGCCCCGGCAGCAGCATCGCGCCCTTGAGGCGCTGTTGACGAAAGGTGACCGAGTTGTTCACCAAAAAATTAGAAACCATCGCGACCAGCGTGGCCGTGAGTTGTGCTGTCACAAAGGCGATTCCGACATAACGAAAAAGAATTCCCAGTGTCGCCAGATGCAGGAACAAGCCGCTTAGTCCCGCCAACACATAAACAACAAAGCTCACCGGCACAAAGCGGCCGAAAATTTTGTCCGCAAGCAGAAAGAGGTATTCAAATCCCACAACGATATCGAGCTTGCTCTCGCCGTGTTGTCGCACGCGAAACTCGTACGAGAATTCCCTGGTTTTAAGCGGTCGCCCCGCAGAAAGAACCATGTCCAAAAGGATCTTGAATCCCTTACCGGTCATTTGACGCACAGTCTGCTCAAACACGTCTCGCCTAATGACGAAAAAACCACTCATCGGGTCGGAGAGTTCGGTTTTGCGCGCCAGCGAACCCAGATTTGTCGCAAAGCGGCTGATAAAAACGCGGGCCTTAGACCAATTTCCCACACCACCGCCCTCACCGGCATAGCGGGTTCCGACGGCCAACTCGAGATCAGGATCCTCCTCAAAAGCCGTCAACATTTTCGGCAAAATGGTTTCGTCGTGCTGGAGGTCGCAATCCATCACCGCAAAAACATCAGCCGCACTCGACGCCATCCCCTCCAAACACGCCGAAGCTAAACCTCGCCGACCAATCCGACGAATAAAACGCACATTCGACTTCGTTCTCGCCAGGTTCATCAGCACCTCAAGCGAACCATCACGCGAGTCATCATCAACAAAGACCGCCTCCCATTTGCGATCGACCAGAAGGGCTTCCAACCGCTCGACCACGATCGGTATATTCTCCCGCTCGTTGTAGGCAGGGATGATGATGGCAGTTGATTTCATAGTTCCTCTTTTTTCGGGAGGCCCTGCCTTTTACCACTGAGATGGATTTGAAAGGTCTCAAACACCCACGGGATGAGAAGTGAGATTCCTGCAGCGAGAAGGAGCGAAAGCGGACCAGAGAGAAGGTAGAGGTAGCGATTAATATCAAATGAATGGACAACCGCGACGGTGATCACTGTTCCCAGGCAAGTTGCCCAAAAGATGCCAAAAACCATTAAAGCTCGAAAAAAATCTGTTTTTTTAAAAATCCGGGAACTATATATGGTATAGGCAGATACAGGAACCCATCCAAGCATTAATGCAGCCAATAAAACAGGACCCGCACCACGCAAGAGAAAGCTGTTTACTGGTGGGCCGAAATTCAAGGATTCCGCGCCTGCATGAATAAAATCGATGGTTTTGCTGCGGACTTCGAGATAACTCATTTTCAATTTGGCTTCCACCTCAGGTAGCTTGTAAAAGTCCATTGACTCAATGCTGCTAACTAATTTTTTTTTAAAACCCCACCCGCTTCGATACAGGGTTCTTGTAAGGTCACCGAACGCGACGGGAAGCTGATTAAGAACTTTTAAAAAAATGAGATGAGGGTAGCTGAGGGCGGATTTGATGTAAATCCGCATGAGAAATGCGCGCTTTTCCTCAGCGGAATTTGAATCAGGTATAGCCTTCAAGGCGTCAGAATGATACATTAGGAAGTCAGGATCGTAACCCAATATTCGATAGCTTGTTTTGGTAAGTTTTTTGCTTTCCTCCAGCCTGCGATCCCAATTCTTTAAAAAGGCGACTTCGGCATCATTTAGATTTCCTTTTCGAGCCTCAGAATTAAGAAATTTCGATATGATCGGAGCGTGGATGGTGACTAGGGTGGAAGGCAGAAATGTGCGCGAAGAGGAGTCCGTAAGCCATCCCGTCCATTTTGGAACGAAGATTGACCAAGTAAAAACAAGCGCGAGGCCAAATGCGAGAGGAAGGACTCGCCTCCGCAGGAGTGAAAGACTAAAAGGCACTAGGGAACCAAGCATTGCAAGCGCAATTGGCACGACTCCAGCCAACCCCCAGCTGGGTTTTGCGCTAATGCAGATAACCCCAGTTAGTATCGCTAAAACTCCCGCTAGAAAAGACCCAAGAGGTGCCTCCTCCTTCCATCGTAGTCTTGCATAAATCATGCAAAGAAATGTCTGAACAAGTGATAATAGTGGAAAAACACCCTCTGGGCGTATCATTTCCTCGCTAATGATGGCATTTGCATTCCAAAGGTAGAGGGCCAAAAAGAAGAGCCCAATAATCTTAATGGCAAATGCATTACGCCAGCCTATCGGGAGCCATTTTAGCCATTCCCTCCAGATAGCCCACCAGACCAGACCAGAGATGACTCCGAGAATGTGTTGCAGGGTGGGAATCGCAAAAAAGCTGCCAGTGAGTTGAAGAATCCATTTTACAAACAGAGGGTAGGCAATGCCTCTGCCATGTGTTTGCTGAAAACCTTGGCCTGCTAAGTCACTCAATGCCGGATTAAGGTAGCCCCAAGTATCGGGATCCGAAATTGGAATTCCTGGACATAGCGAACGAAACCACGCAGCCAAGACAAAAATGACGGTAAGAGCAGACCAAACCAATCCTGCATTTTTAGACCTTAGAAACGCTCTCAATGGTTCAATTTAAAAATGTTTTTACAGGCTTAGAAAAGCTTCCTTTTAAAAGAGCAACAACATCTCA
>RFZT01000313.1 GCA_009920585.1 bacterium | reverse complement strand
AAAGATGAGCCAACCGGAGCCTATGCGCGCCGTCTCTGGTTCTTTTACGAATGGCTCACAGGGAAAACGATGGATGTTCCCGACGCGAAGCTCGGCAACTATGTCGATGCCTTGGATTCCGCCCTTCAGTATGGGGTCACACCGTCTGTCTCCCGGCGTCACCGCGTCCGCAATAACCTTCCAGGCACTCGCAATTTCTGCCCATTGGTTCGGAGGACGCCGAAACTCGAAGCCCTGATCGCGATGAATCTCGGAGCGAAGGCAAAGAATTCTATTGGCTTAATCCATGCGGACATTCTTTCGCGCGCTGCCGCCTTCCTGCTTTTGAAAGACTCGAAGGCATCCTACGCTATCGAAGGCGAAAAACCGCCCTATAATCGTGCCGAGCGCTGGGGACGCGCGATTGGCGAGGCAGGCCAGCGGAATCTCACAGCGGACGAATTGCTCCGCTTGCAAGAAGTCGTCATCGGCGACAAGCGTTTCATCTCGATGGGATGGCGGAAGGAAGGCGGCTTTATCGGAATCCATGACCGCTCGACCGGTTCTCCGATTCCCGATCACGTCTCTGCCCGATGGGAAGACATCCCGGCATTGATCGATGGCCTTGTCGTGGCCAGCCGGATTCTGGCGGAAAGTCCGTATGACCCCGTCCTTGCCGCCGCCGTGATCGCCTTTGGCTTTGTCTTCATCCACCCCTTCGAGGACGGCAACGGACGGATTCACCGCTACCTGATTCATCACGTCCGTAATACTGGACCGGATCGCGGAATATCGGCGAACGCTCGAAGCCTGTTCAAAGCCCCGGTTGGACCTGATCGAATGGGAGCCCGCGCCGCAAGGCAACGTTCATGTCCTCAATGAAACGATCGATCTCTACCGCTACTTTGATGCGACACGGCAGGCGGAGTTCCTCTACGAATGCGTCCAACAAACAGTTGAGAAGACGCTGCCGGAAGAGGTTGCCTATCTTGAACGGCACGACGGCATGAAGAGCTATATCGATGCGCATTTCGACATGTCGGACAAGCTCGCCGAAACCTTGATCGCCTTTCTGCGGCAGGGCAAAGGCAAACTTTCCAATCGTGCGCGCACCAAAGAGCTCAGCAATCTGACGGGCAAGGAGACGGCCATGCTCGAAGCGAAATTCGCAAATCTCTTCGGTGAATCAGAGTAAGGGGGAAGTTGCTCACGCAAATAGACCCCAGACAGAGGGAGCTAGATATTGATTAAGAGCTCCTCCGATTCAATAGGCGCCTGCCTTTCTGAGCTTCTGGATATATGGACTTATGGCAATAAGTCCGTATATCGCTTGCTGATTTCCCAGAGCGCGTTGCTGGTCTCAAAAACAGATTTGCCCAAGCTGAGGTTGACGTCAGTAATTGATTCCTTGAGATGCCCCCGAAAATCACCCCCCTGCATTGAACAACCCCAGCGCTGTAACCCAAGGCTCATACAAATCCATGCCGGTATCCTGATCGGGAGCGATGCGCTTGAATCCAGCAAGCGCAAGAATTGGCACCGTATTTTAACGCACTGGGTTTCGCGGAGTTTCCGTAGAGTCATAGGGGAGAGGCGATGATGACGACGAGGACGTCGGCGTTCCGGCCGAGAAGTTTTCTCCGTTGCTTTGTGTCTCCGTGAGAGGCTTCCCCGGCGACCCTCAACAGCGACGCCAGCCGCCCCTTCGACAAACCCAAGAACGGTAGAATCGCCATCAAAGTGATTAACCACCTCGGGGATGAGGTGATGAAAGTGTTCCGAGTTTGAAGTTTATTAGGAGGTTTACAAAATTCTTATAAACCATCATAATTTTGATATAATGCGGCCTACCTCGGCCATTCTCAAAATCTCCTCTGGGGTTTTCCCAGCCTCACGGAGTTCACGAATGGAAAGCCCTCCCGAACGCTTGGCGAGTCGCCGACCCTCTTTGTCACAGACGAGCGCACAGTGGAAAAAGGCCGGCGTCCGGGCACCGAGGGCTTCGTAGAGGAGGATTTGCCTCGCCGTAGAGGTGAGGAGATCCGCGCCACGCACGACCTCCGTGATCCCCATCGCCATATCATCCGCGACCACAGCCAGTTCATACGCAGGCACATCATCGCGATTCCAAACCAGAAAATCTCCGAAATCCCGCTGCCCGACTTTCTCGACTAAGCCGAGGTTTTGATCGTGAAATCTCAACACAGCGCCTTCCGGCACGCGGAACCGCCAGTTGACTCCCCTTGGCTTCGAGTAACCTTCTGCGGTGCCCTGCGGCGTTCGCCACTCGATGGGGAAGATCGGTTCTTCCTCATGGGGGGCCAATGTGGAGATCTCGCGGCGAGATCGGAGGCACGGGTAAATGTGTCCGCCGGATTTCAATCGCTGCCAGACTTCGAGAAAGTGGTTCCTCCTCTGACTTTGAAAAACGGGTTCCCCATCCCAATCCAGCCCCAACCACTTCAAATCCTCCATCGCCGCAGCGGCAAACTCCGAGCGACAGCGAAGCGGATCCAAATCCTCGATCCGCAATAAAAGGCCTCCTCCAGCTTCACGCGCGCGGCGGTGAGCGATCGAAAACGTGGACGCGTGACCGAGATGCAAATACCCCGTCGGTGTCGGCGCTAGACGACCCAAGTATTTCATTTTGGTATGATGAAGTGAATCAACCGACGGGCATTCTCACTTGGGCGGCCAAGATCTGATTATGAGCGCCTGCTTGAAGTCTGCGTCCGATCGTACTCCGACTTCCGCTCCCACTTTGATTTCCGAAGCGTCTTTGAAATCTGGGAACGTCGTCTTGCTGTCAATGGACAAGGTCTTTTCGCCCGTTT
>RFZT01000312.1 GCA_009920585.1 bacterium | reverse complement strand
CTCCGCCGCCCGCATGCCCTCGAGGGCTTGGGGATTGGAGGGGTTACTGGAGAGAACGCGTTGAAACAATTTTTTTGCCTCCCCGGCGTCTCCCGCATCGAGTTGGTAAATCCCTCGGTGGATGAGGGCGTCCTCGGGGGATTGGTCTGGAGTCACAGCGAAAATACGAACCTGCGCGCCATCGAGTCCGAAGACAGCGGGTATCGGATAATACAGAGGTCGAATCCACCGGGGAGGCTCCGCGCCGTCAAGGAGGGACTTCACAAAAGGCTCCGGCGGCATTTCGGAAATCTCGCCGGCTTTTTTAAGGACTTTCACATAGTCCATACCAAAGTCGTCCCACGAGGCCACGACGATGTGAGTGATGCCTGCCTGTTGAATGAGGCGTAGAGCGGTGTCGGCGTCCGGTGCGGCGAAGATGCGGGCGGCTTTTTTAAGGCCTTCGACATTTTCCCAGTAAAGGGTGCCCAGAGTCCGTATATGGCCGTAATAGGAGAATTCCGTGGAAGTCGTGGGACCGGCGAGGACGAAGGGAATCTGACCTGGGCTGGATTGGAGGAGCCGGTGAGCCACATCGCGGAGGAGAAGGGTGGGAGCGCAATTTTTGGGGAGTTCCGATGGCGTTTGAGAAACGCTCCAAGCTAGCCGGAAAACCCCTTGGGGATTCCAGACTGCAGCCACAAAGGCGAAGGCCGCGAGCCCCACAGTCAGGAATCGGGGGGGAGGAGTCGCCGTCCGCATTTGCTGGAACGCCATCAAGAGAATCAGCACTTCGATCAACCAGAGGCCGCTGGCCATCCCCTGCCAACGGATTTGAGAAAAGGCCAAGGCCTGCATAACCAGCAATGGGAGCGAGGCGAAAGCCGCCAGCGAGCGCCACACGGGTGAGGCGCCCCGGCGCCAGAGAAGAAGCGGTATTCCGAGAACAACCACCAGCGGCCACATAAAAACGCTGAAAATTCTGTAAATGGTTTCTTCGCCGGAAAGCAGGAAAATCCAGATGGGCTGGAACTCGCAGATGTATTCTTTGTGAAGCGTCAGGAGGAACTTGTCAGAGACAAAGAAAAACAAGTCTGGGCGGGAAAAAGCCATGAGCGGCGGCAAGAAGACGAAAGCGAGAGCCAGAGCGAGGCGAAGCAGATCACCGGGTGATCTGTTTGTGAAGCGCCCCCCGGTAAAAAGGCGGGAGAGGAGCCTCGCGAGCAATTCCGAGGCCGAAAGCCAGGCCAACGCATGCAGGGGATGGTTGACCTCCAAGCGCCACCCCAAGTGGAAGGGAAAATATTCCAGCGCGTAAAAGAAAAGGCTGGTAAGGCAACCTGCAAGCCCCCACGAGTGCCAGAGGGCGGGCCTCGGCAAAAGGCCGTTGCGGCATCCGATCCACGCGGCGGCCACCGCACCCGCGCCGCAACCGGCCAACACGGGAATCGCCGTGGCCGCACTCACCCACAAAGCCGCGCCGCCCAGAATGCCGGAGAGAATCATCCACCGGCGCGCGGCGGCTTCATCTAAAAGAAACGGGAATTTTGTTTTTTTCGAGTTGACAAGACCAGCACCCCCGAAAACCAAAGCGAGCACGGAGGCAGCGGCAAAGGTGAACACGATGCCATGATGGTCGGCCATACCGTAAATAAACCCCTCGTAGACCGGACGGGAGGTGAAGAGGACGAGAACAAAAAGTCCGGCGATACCCCACCCGAGCCGCCTAGACACAAGCGTGCCGATCACAGCGACCGAGAAAGCCAGAAGAAAAAGCGGCGCAACGATGGCCGCCTGGGCGGCGCAGTCCAAGGGCGGTTTGCCATTGAAAAAGGAAATCCCTCGCGCCAGAAGGGCAATCAACCAGATCAGCCCCGAACTCCAATGCATCTCGCGACCGGTCGGCGCATTGTCAATTTGCGTCTCGCGAACGCGAAACGAGTCCGATTGCAACAGCGATTGCGTGTGCAGAATCCACCAGCGCATATCCATCGAGGAGGGCGGAAGGACAGTCGTTTGCTGGTAGGCACCAGCCGGGATGGGGAAGGAACCCGGCGGCTCATGCATTGTCTGGGTCTTTGTGAGGCCGGTGATGATCTGATTCGCGTAATAAGAATCGCTGAAAACAAATGTCGTCAGAAGCGCCAGAGAAACCAGCAGTAAAATGGAAGAGCGATAAGACTTGGTCACTGGGTGCAGAGAAATCGCAGAGCAAAGAGAAAGATCAAGAGGGAACTGCCGCCGAAGTCGGATGCAATCCCCAGCGAAGCTTCAAAGCGATGCCGCTTTTTGTTCTTCGTCCTCCTCTTTATCTCCTTCGCCGCCGCCGTATCCGAGGATTTCGACCGAGATCACCGACGGGGATTCCTCGGCTTCTTTGGGCTGGCTTTGGGCGGCCATGTTTTGGGCGGCAGAGGAAGTGGCGGCGGTTGATGAAGAGGCGCCGGGTGAAATGGAAACCGGCGCGGCAGCGGCTGGTGCGGACGATGGTACGCCCACGGAAGTGCCGGCAGCGGCAATATTGTCGGCATTGATTACGGAAACGGCAGCAATGTTGAGATTTCCGGTGCTCTGAATGCCGGCGTCCCCGGCATCCACCGAACCGGCTGGTGCGAGCAGATAGACATCCCCCGGAGCGACGCCCTCGACTGAGGCCAGAACGCCGATGCCGCCGCCTGTGGCGAGTCCACCGAGGTCGGTTTTCACATCCGCGCTGGGTGTATCGATGAGCACACGCGTGGGCGGCGCAGTGACGACAGTTTTCGGCGAGGTGCCGGCGGCAATGTCACCAGAGGTCGACCAAATTGTCATGTCGCCGCCACGGAGTGTGAAAATACGGGC
>RFZT01000311.1 GCA_009920585.1 bacterium | reverse complement strand
TCGCCGCAGACGCGGTGCCTGGGGTAGGTGGAGGCTTCGTGAAGAGTCACATCCAGACCTTGCCGACAAAGAGCGATCCCAAGCGAAAGTCCGGCCAGGCCTCCTCCCGCAATAGTAATAGGATGTTTCAAAGTCGCCATGCTAGCAGGCGCAACGAGCCACGCCATATGGAAGATTCCTGCACATGCCATTTTTGGGGATCCAGTCCGAGGAGGAAGGGGAGTTCCCCTTTCTGAAATCCTGCACAAATGCTGGCGGGCATGTCGTGTTGAGTCACTTCACTGAAGAGGGGGAGGGCGAGATTGGAAATAGCCAAGGGGAGAGGGGAGCGGAGCGGTTCGCAAAAGACAAGTAGCGGGAAATGCGCGATCTTTCGTCCCAACTCCCGAAGTACGCTGGCCGCAAAATGGTGGAGTATAAGGCTGCCAATACATGCGCCGCCGTGGAGACCGGGAAGCGTGTCGAAAAAATCCCCGCTTTTCCATTGGATACCATGGGTGAGGGTGGGAGGCCGGGATACCAAATCTAGGCCGGTGATCGGCGTTTTTGGTAGCCTCTTATGCAGGTGGTTGCAGAGGGCTCCCGTGCCTGCGCCGAGTTCAACGATGCCTGATTGGCTTTCCGTGCGGGATTGGAGTTGAGCTGTGATCCATCGGGAGTTCCCCAGAATGGCATCAATCACGCACAAATCCTGGCGGCTTCGGATGGCACGCGGATCTTCTGGGCTCAGGTTGTCCAGGATTTCGGGTTTGATGACACGTTCTAACGCACGCATGGATTGCAATGAGGATATATAACGGCTAATTCAGAGACTTCCACCATGAGTTCTGTGATTTATCTCGATAACAATGCCACCACGCAAATCGATCCTGAGGTTCTTGAGGCGATGATGCCCTGGTTGCGGGGCGGCTACGGGAATCCCTCCAGCGCCTATTCGCTTGGGCGGGAGGCAGCGAAGGCCCTCGATCAGGCTAGGACTGGCGTGGCTGCTTTGGCCGGATGCCATGTGGACGAATTTCTTTTTACTAGCTGCGGGACGGAATCCATCAACACAGCGATTCAATCCGCACTGGCATTGGATCCCGACAAGCGTCACATCGTCACCAGCGCGGTCGAGCACAGTGCCACGATAAAGCTTTGCGAGTATCTCGCCCGCCGGGGATATGAGATCACTTGGCTGCCTGTGGATCGTTCGGGTCAGCTTGATTTAGCGCGTTTGGAGGCCTCGATCCGCTCGGATACGGCGATTGTTTCCCTGCTTTGGGCTAATAATGAGACGGGCGTGCTTTTCCCTGTGCAGGAAATCGCAGCTATCGCTCAAAAGAAAAAATGCCTCCTCCACATCGATGCCGTTCAGGCTTTTGGGAAAATGCCTCTGGCCCTAGAGGGGGCAGGCGTTCACTTTATGAGTTTTTCTGGACACAAAATCTACGCTCCCAAGGGGGTCGGCGGCCTCTATGTGAATCGCCGGGTGAAGTTTACGCCCCTCTTGCGAGGGAGTCAGGAGAACGCTCGGCGGGGTGGAACGCAGAATGTGGCTTCGATTGTCGGATTTGGAAAAGCCGCCGAGATCGCGCTCCAGCACCTCGGGACAGATTCCATCAAGTCGCTACGCGATACATTGGAGTCCCAGCTCGAGTCGGCGATTCCAGGGGCCACAGTGAATGGCGACCGCAATAACCGCTTGCCGAATACGACCAACATTTCCTTCGAGGGAGTCGAGAGCGAAGGGGCGCTGATCCTTCTGGATGAAAAAGGCGTGAGTTGCTCTGCCGGATCGGCCTGCAGCTCGGGATCGGTGCATCCCTCCCATGTCTTGAAGGCGATGGGTCTGTCGAATGATCAAGCCCGAGCCAGCTTGCGCTTCTCGATTGGACGATTCACTACGGCAGAGGATATTCAAAAGGCGGGTCAAATCATCCCCGCTATCACTCTGCCTCATTTATTTTAGAAAAAAGTCATGCTCGAAAAACATCTCATCCAGATCGTACAGGAACTCCAATTGCAGCCCCGCCAAGTCGCGGCGACCGCAGTTTTGCTAGAGGAGGGGGGCACAGTGCCCTTCATCGCTCGCTATCGTAAGGAGCGAACCGGAGGTCTCGACGAGGTCCAGATCGCCAATGTGCGCGATCGCATTCAAGAGCTCGAGGAACTCGATAAACGGCGTGAATCCATCCTCGGCTCGCTTACGGAACGCAAACTTCTCACGGAGGAGCTCCAATCCCGCATCAACGCGGCCGCGACCCTCGCGACACTGGAGGATCTTTATCTTCCGTTCCGTCCTAAAAAGCGCACTCGCGCCACCATCGCAAAAGAACGTGGATTGGAGCCGCTCGCCGAAATCCTCTTTGCCCAAGCGCTCAACACCGATCCCGAGAAGGAAGCCGCCGCATTTGTGTCTGCCGAAAAAGAGGTGCCAGACGTCGCTGCCGCGCTCGCGGGAGCGAGGGACATCATCGCCGAGATCATTAATGATTCCGCTGAAGCCCGTGCCGCACTCCGCTCATTGTATCTCAACAAGGGCGTGCTCAAATCCAAGGTCGTCTTTGAAAAAGAAACCGAGGCCGCGAAGTTCAAGGACTACTTCGACTGGAGCGAATCCGTGGCCGACTGCCCCTCGCACCGCTTTCTAGCCATTCGACGTGGTGAATCCGAAGGTCTTCTATTCTCTCGCATCACGCCTCCTGAGGATGAACCATTGGCCGCGTTGGATCACCTTTTTGTGAAGGGTTCGTATCCCGCCGCAGCACAGGTTCGCCTTGCCGCGCACGATTGTTTTAAGCGCCTTCTCGGATTTGCCATGGAGGGCGAAGCCCGTCTG
>RFZT01000032.1 GCA_009920585.1 bacterium | reverse complement strand
TGGTAATAGTGGAAGGGGCGGTATCGCCTTCCTGGTAAAGTTTGATGCAGGCTTTTTCCCCAGCCGTTCCTGTGAGAAGGGGGTCGGTTGTGGGATTGTTTACGAATTCCTTGAGTCGAAGATGGAGGATTTGATCCACTAATTTGCCCACGGCCACTTCGTCAGCGGGAGTATTGACCGGCTTTAATATTCGCCATCCTGTCGGAGATCGATCTAATTCGAGGATGGTATTTGCACGACGGATTTCCAGTTTCTTTAGTGTGTCTGGAGCGATCGTCGTTAGGCGTCGGTCGCGGAAGCTCGACGGGGGTTCGGTGATGAGGCGAACGAGGTCGTTGGGGATCAGGAATACGGTCTTGGAATTCTCAAAAGAAACGTAATTGCGTGTGCCATCCACGCTGCTCTTTCCAACGAGCAGAGATGGCGGCTTGTCGCCTTTAAAGTCGATCTGGAGGCTGCTTTTTTGGACTCCGTAGCCCGAGAGGTTTTTGTCGTCTCTGAGTTCGCTGGCATCAATGCGGTCGAGGATGATGGTGCCGAGGGCAGATTCGAAAAGCTGTTTCATGGCTTCCGGCGCTGCGACATCGTCAGTTCCAGTCGAAACGATCCAATCTGCGTCGACTCTTTTCAGGCGAAACGATTGGTCGCCATTTTTGATTTTGATGTTGCTGATCTCATCGGGATCGAAATCAAAAAGGGGTGACCCTGCAGCTTTCAGTCGTCCTTCCGAAAGACGCCAGTTTGATGTGGTGGCCACGAAAACGATCAATCCTGCAGCTGCCAGCACAAGCAGAACAGTGGCTAACTTGCTCATGCCCTCCGCCTCCACCAAACAATCAGGCCTAGAAATGCAGCCGCTGCGGGCATTCCGACCATCACAACTAAGGCGAGTTGTGATAATTGAAGGTCGGTGAGTTGAAGAGCGAAGCGAGTGGTGTTTTTTGCCGTGATCCCGCTGAGGTTGCCTTGTTCGACAAGGTAGTTGATGGATCCAATAAGGAGGTCCAGTCCAGGCCGTGAGATCGAGGCATCGTAGGCGAACTGGGACGACCCGACAACGATGAGGCGGGACGTCTGTACGTTGAGGCGGTCATCTTCCACGCCGTCACGGTCGGCCAAAGCAGCGATGATAACCGGTTGGCCATGGTCGATGCCATCATCGTAGCGCACGCCCTCGGCTTGGTTCGGAGCGAAATCCGTTTCTCCCCAAAACTCCTCGGCGGCCTGAGTGAGCGGGCGTATTAGGATTTTCTCTTTTTGGACGAGGTCTTTGTCGAAGGTTAGTGACTGAGTTGCCCCAGGGAAAAGGATATTCATTCCTTGAAGGCGTCGCGTGACTTCCGCGTTTTTTAAGACCTCGCCGGTGACATCGCGCAAGATGCCCATTGCGAAGGGAAGTTTGATGAGGCGGAGAACGCGGTCATCTTGTGGGGTAATGCCGTTCGCGGCCAACAAGGCATGAAGGCGTGGAGTGGAGGCGTCGGGATCCAGTAGGACCAGCATCTTTCCTCGCACGCGAAGCCATGCGGCAAGGACAGCCGCCTCACGCTCGTCCAAATCAGACTTCGCTGCGGCAATGACGATGGCTGCGGCATCCTCTGGCACCTTGTCGATGGAAGAGAGGGAAAGTGGGGTGCAGATCGCATTCTGGCGTTGGATGGCATCGATCCAAGTGGATAGGTCGCCGTTGATATTGGGTGGGGGCTCGCCATGCCCTTGGAGGAAATAGATATTCTGACTCCCCGCTTTAAGAAGCCCCATGAGCGCGCTGGTGAGGATCTGTTCGCCACGGAAGCCCAACAAGATCGGCAATTCGCCTTGTGCGACGGGGGACATATCAAAATCTCCCATCTCCGCCAAATTCACCAACCGATGCCTTTCATCATAATCAAGGATGGCGATGTTATCTAGGCTCGTGAGGTTGTATTTCGTCTGGAGTTCCTGAATTCTGGAGAGATTGCGTGTCGGATCCACGTATTCCACAACAAGGCCCTGACGTTTGTTGAATAAAACCTCCGTCATCAGGCTGCGTATATCACCAAGGATCTGGGATGCCGGCGAAAGGAACGAGGGAGAGGAGACGATGATGATGTTGAGGGGCTTTTTAAACTCCTTCAGGACGATTTTGGTTTGATCGGCGAGGGAGAACTTCTGCGAACGGGAGTAGTCGCAGCGCTCGTAGTGAGTAAACCCAAGATAGTTGACAAGCAGGTAAATGATGGCAACGGCGAGACATTGGAGGCCGATGCTGATTTTGATTCCAGTGCGTCCCGGTGTCATGATTTCCAGCGGCGGTATTGAAAGACGTGGAGTGTGGCAAAGAGAACCAGAAGCGTGGAGCTAATGTAAAAAACCACCGGCCGGGTATCCACGATGCCCCGTGAAAAATCCACCATGTGTTCGATAGGGGAAAAGTAATACGTCACCTCGCGCAGGATCGAGCCAGTGGCTGGCATGATGAAGGAGAGGAGTCCGAGAAAAAACAAAGCTAGGATTGCGGCAAACGAGATCATCGCCGCGACGATTTGATTATCCGTGAGAGCCGAGGCTAGGCAACCGATCGAGGTGTAGAGCATGCCCATCATGATCAGTATCGAGTAGGCGCCGATGTAGCTGCCCGCCGCCCCAGCCGCATTCATTCCCGTGATCGTTTGGAATGTGACGAAATAGAGCAGGCTTGGTGCCCAGAGAACGAGGTAGAAGAAAAGTGCGCCAGCGTATTTGGCCAAGACGACCTGGGAATCTCGGACTGGCGCGGTCATGAGCATTTCGATGGTGCCCATTTTAGACTCCTCGGCAAAAACTCGCATGGTCGTAAAGGGAAAGACCAACAAAAACGGGAACCAGAAATACATGGTGTTGAAAAAGGCTTCGACCACCGTTGTGGTTCCACGCCCGTTGTTCAGCATTGTGATCCCCGCATGGAAGTTGAATCCAGTAATCACCAAGAAAAAGAAGAGCACGACATAGGCGATGGGTTGATGGAACGTCGATGCTACCTCACGGCGAAAAAGAATGAAAAAGCGGCCCATGGTCAGAGTTCCTCTCCGTTTGTGACTTCCGCAAAGACTTGCTCCAAAGAGACTGGCGGTCGGCTCAACTCGCGGACAGGCCAGCTTTTTTCCACAGCAAATTGATAAATGGTTTCTCGGGGGTCATGGCCCGGTGTGCATTGAATCTTGAAAATAGACCAAGGTCCGTCGTTCCGGATGTTCACGGTTTGCACGCCTTCTAGTTTACGAAGCTCAGCTGCCGCCACGCGGGCGTCGGGCACGCGGGCGTCGAATAAAACATGACCTTCCTGACCGAGTCGGGCGCGGAGATTTTGCGGCGTATCGAGCGCTTCGATCCGTCCCTTGTTAATAATGATCACTCGCGAGCAAAGCATCTCCACTTCGGGAAGGATGTGTGTAGAGATGAGAATTGTGTGGTGGCGTCGAAGATTGCGAATCAAGTCGCGTACAAGGCGGATCTGATTTGGGTCGAGGCCAATCGTGGGCTCGTCGAGGATGAGGAGATCAGGTTCGTGAACCATGGCGTCAGCGAGTCCGACCCTCTGACGGTAACCTTTGGAGAGGCGGGATATTATCTTTTTTTCGACATCCTCAAGGCCACATAATTCCAGCACATCGCTGATGCGATCCCTCAATCGTCTCCCTGGGACTCCCTTCAATGACGCCCGATAGCGGAGGAATTCACTGACCCTCATGTCGGTGTAGAGGGGGACATTCTCTGGCATGTACCCGATATGTTCCCGGGCACGCAGTGAATCGGTGAAAACATCACAACCCGCGATCTCGGCTGTTCCGGATGTGGGTGGGAGAAACCCCGCGAGCATTTTCATTGTCGTGCTCTTGCCAGCGCCATTTGGCCCGAGAAATCCGACGATCTCGCCTTTCTGGACCTCAAAATTGATACTATCCACAGCTGTGTTAGCACCAAATTTCTTTGTCAGTTTTTCCACCTTGACCATGAACTGCCCATTATTAAACCGACTTTGCCTTTTGGGGAAGAAAAAGGGTGATGATCAGCAAGAGAAAAAAGGGTTTTCAAACTCGTTTCAGAAACTGTCACAGAAAAAATCTGGATTCACAGTAGGCTTAATTTTGATGAATTGTCACCGCGTTCGGTAGTGCAGATAGAAAGGGATTGCAATAAACAGGGAGGGTGGAGTAGGGGTCTTTCCTTACATGAAAAATACGAAATTTCGCTCAGGTGTTTTGTTTGGAGATGAAGTCAAGTCGTTGCTCGATCAAGCCAAGGCTGAGAATTTTGCCCTGCCGGCGGTCAATTGCATCGGAACGAGTTCAGTGAATGCTGCTCTGGCCGCTGGGCGCGAGTTAAATTCCCCAATGATGATCCAGTTTTCCAACGGCGGAGCCCAGTTTTTTATTGGAAAAGGTGTGAAGGGGGACAATCAACTTGGCCCAGTGCTTGGCGGTATCGCAGGAGCCATTTACACAGATCAGGCGGCGAAGGCTTATGGCGTTCCTGTGATTCTGAATACGGATCACTGCTCGAAGAAATTGCTGCCTTGGATCGATGGTCTATTGACGGCAAGCGAGGAGCAATTCGCAAAAACGGGGCAACCTCTTTACAGCTCCCACATGCTCGATTTATCGGAGGAGCCACTTCTGGAAAACATCGAGACCTGCTGCATGTATCTGCAACGCATGGCGAAAATGGGTATGACTCTCGAAATCGAACTCGGCGTTACTGGTGGAGAAGAAGACGGCGTTGACAATAGCGATGTGCATGAGTCCCGACTCTACACACAACCAGAGGAAGTCGCCGCGATGTATGAAGCACTCAGTGACGTGAGCCCGAACTTCACTGTGGCTGCGGCCTTCGGCAACGTGCACGGTGTTTACAAACCAGGGAATGTGAAGCTAAAACCCACGATCTTGCGCGATTCTCAAGAATACATTCAGAAGAAATTTGGAACCGCACCGAAGCCTGTGAACTTTGTTTTCCATGGTGGCTCGGGGTCCTCGCGTGAGGAGATCCGCGAGGCGATCAGCTACGGTGCGATCAAGATGAACTTGGACACCGATCTTCAGTGGGCTTACTGGGAGGGCATTCGTTCTTACGATGAGAAAAATCACGATTATCTGCAGGGTCAGATTGGCAATCCTACGGGACCAGATGCGCCGAACAAAAAATACTACGATCCGCGCGTGTGGTTGGGTGCCGCCGAGGCCGCCTTTACCAAGCGCTTGTTGGTCTCCTTTGAGGACCTAAATTGCGTCGGACGTAACGCCTAATCGCTCGACTGGTTCATGATCTATTGAGATAACGCTTGGCGTTCATCGCTGAGCGGTATCTCTATTTTTGTATCTACAGCTGCCGCTTGCTTATTCCGTAATCAAGCGCTTTTTAGGGCCTTTTTTTCTTTTCGATGTGGACGGCGTGAAACATTCGGTGGACGACCGGTGAAGCCAACAGGCCGACGGATACAACGACAACGAGCGTCGAGAAAAGGGAGTAGAACGACGAAAAAATCTTCAACGCATTAGACGAGGTTCTTTCTGTGTAAAGTGGGCCTGCGCCGCTGAGAAGCATGCTTGATTCCAAGAAGGCATCGATAATGGGGAGTTTGCCCAGAATGGTGTAGCCCAGCATCCCGATCGCCAGACCGACAGCGACCAAGGCCAAAGCGATGAGAAATTGAGCCAAGAAGCGGCTTGCAAAAACATGCGTAGGCGCGAGCGGTTCGGTCTTATGTTCCCAAATCATATTTTGAAAATTTCAACCCCATTTTTGATCGCGCTCCATTTTGTTTTAGGGATGTGCCGGAATGGGCGCGATGTCGCCCTTGGATAGACGAGACTGGTATTGGCTCCAGCTCATTGGCGCTTCTTTGGATGGGATTTCCACCATGGAAACACAACCATCCACAGGACAGACAAGACTGCACAGGTTGCATCCCACGCAGTCCTCTTCACGGACGACGGGGGCGGCCTTGCCTAGCATACGGCCTGGGCCATATCCGATGCCTGTGGTCTCGGGGTCGAGTAGATCGATGCATTGATGAGCGCCATCTTCGCAGGCGATATGGCAGAGATTACATCCGATGCAGGTGTCGTGGTCGATACGGGCCACGCGCTTGAAGTTGAGATTCAGATCCTCCCATTTGCGGAGAGACGGAACAGCCCGGCCCACAAGCTCTCGTGGGGATTCCATGCTCTTGCTGTCGAGATAGGCGCTGAGACCGTCAATCATGTCCTCAACGATTCGGAATCCATGGTGCATGACGGCCGTGCAAACTTGGATGGTGGTCGCTCCGAGGGCTAAGAACTCGGCGGCATCGCGCCAGTTTGAAATTCCTCCAATGCCCGAAATGGGAAGTCCAAACTCGGAATCCTGGGCGCAATTTTGCACCATGTTGAGGGCAATCGGTTTTACTGCAGGGCCGCAATACCCGCCGTGCGTAGAGGCTCCATCAACATAAGGTTCTGGCACGAAGTTATCGAGATTCACCTGTGTGATGCTCCTGATCGTGTTAATGAGCGAAATCGCGTTGGCCCCGCCTCTCTTGGCAGCGCGCGCGGCTTGGGTGATGTCGGTGATATTGGGCGTGAGTTTCACGATCACCGGCTTGCTTGCGACTTCCATTACCCAACTGGTGATCTTTTCCGCGACATCGGGATTTTGACCGACGGCCGAGCCCATCCCTCGCTCGCACATTCCGTGTGGGCAACCGAAGTTCAACTCAAACCCATCGACTCCCGCATCCTCGCCGCGGCGGATGAGGTCATGCCAATGCTCGCGGGTATCAGTCATCAAGGAGGCAATGAGAGCGCGATCCGGCCAGCGATGTTTGATTTCCTTCAGCTCACGAAAATTCGTCTCGGGCGAGCGGTCGCTGATAAGCTCAATGTTGTTGAAGCCTACCATGCGTTTGTTCCCAAGGCGGAGAGCAGAATATCGGGAGGCTACATTGGGGGTTGGGTCGCCGATCGTTTTCCACACGATACCGCCCCATCCCGCCTCAAATGCCCGGTGGGCCTGATAGGCCGTGTTCGTGGGTGGCCCTGAGGCAAGCCAGAATGGGTTAGGTGAGCGGATTCCAGCGAAGGTGACGGAAAGATCGGCCATGGAAATTAGTGGTTGGGGGGGCGGATAGGGTTCCAAAGGCCAGCTCCGCTGGGTGGGCGAGTGATGCCTTGTCGTGAGGATTGTTTTGTGGGGGTGGCGGGTTTTCCTGTGAGCATACGGTGGATTTCCATCGCGGCTTTTTTTCCTTCGCCCACAGCGTTCACGACTTCTTTGCCCCCATTGGCGCAATCACCGCCGGAAAAAATCTTGGGAAGGCTGGTGCGGCCGGTGAGGGGATCGGTGGTCACGCATCCGCGAGCATCGATTTCCAGAGCGGGAAACAGCTTCTTGAGCAAACTGTCTTGTTTGGGTTGTCCAATCGCGAGGAGCAATTGGTCGCACGGTTCGATCCACTCTTTGCCACTCGAAGAGTGGATAAACTTCACTCCGGCGAGGTTGCCTTCGACATCGCGTACGACCTCCACTGGCTTGGCCTCAAAAACCATCCGGCATTCTGCGGCTCGTGCGAGAGCGACTTCAAAAGTATAAGCACTCATGTCCACCTCTTTTCGGCGATAGGCGAGAGTCGCAGATGGAGCGCCGAGTCTTTTGGCCTGGCTGACAGCATCGATGGCGGTATTCCCACCGCCGATGACGAGAACCGATTTTCCGATTTCAACTTCCTCGAGTGGCATCTCATGAATGTCCCGAATAAAATCCAGAGCGGACCTGACGCCTGGACCGTATTCGCTTGCGATGCCGAGATGGGATTCACTCCCAAGGCCGATAGCGACGAAAACGGCATCGTATTCCGAGAGCAATTCCTCACCAGTGAGGTCTTCACCGACATTCACGCCGGTTTGAATCTCGACGCCGAGGGACTCCACCAAACGGACTTCGTCGAGGCTCACGCGGGGCTTCATTTTATAATAAGCGACGCCACGGGTATTGAGTCCCCCCGCATTCGACTCCTTTTCAAAAATAACAGCATGGTGTCCAAGTTGGGCGAGTTCGGCTGCACAGCCTAGACCGGCAGGACCACCCCCAATGATTGCTACGCGGAAGCCGCTTTTTTCAGTGGGCCTCTTTAGAACCGAGATGCCGTGTGCTGTGACAAAATCTGTCGCGTGACGTTGGAGGAGTCCGATTGGGATGGGCTCGTGGTCATGGCCGAGCACACACGCTCCCTCACAAAGGACTTCGGTGGGGCAAACGCGCGCGCAACTCGCGCCTAGGATGTTGGCTGTGAGGATCGTTTTGGCAGCGGACGCGACTTCGCCTGTGGCTATTTTTTTGATGAAAGTGGGAACGTCGATACCCGTGGGGCAGGCGTGAATGCAGGGCGCATCATAGCAATAGAGGCAGCGTTGAGACTCAGCGAGGGCGGCTTGGTCGCTGAGTGGGGCGTGAATCTCCTCCATTAAAGGAAATCGGCAATGTTGTTCAGCGGATGGTTGGATTTGACGAGCCATAGCGGACAGTGGTGGTCTTGTGTGCATTGTTCACTTATTTTTGGCCTCAGGCCTATTCAAAACTATCGGTCGTCACGTTGGCTATGCCTTTAGGACAATACCCCATCATGTATGGCGACTTAAATCTGTTCATTTTGCATTCGACTGAATAAGCATAAGTATCGATGAAACACTCCCTCCTCTCCGATGATGATTACTATCCCTTAATCGAAGCTCGGCATTGTGATCCGTTTCGCATTCTTGGAATTCGAAGGGTCGATGAAAGATGGGTGGCGCGAGTTCTCCGGCCCGATGTTCAGAGTGTTTCCGTTATTTTAGATGCAAACCCTTCTAAAAAGCATCCGCTCTCGCCTGCTGACGGGAATGGTCTTTTCGAATGCATCCTTCCGGAATTCAAAGCGGGTGGGGGATATCAGCTTGAACTGACCGCTCACGATGGAACCACGTGGCGTGAGCGAGATCCGTATGCCTTTCCTCCTGTGCTCGGGGAGGTCGATATTTACCTCTTCAACGAAGGAACGCACTACGACATCTACAAAAAACTCGGCGCACACGTGAAAGTCATCGACGACGTTCCGGGTGTTCATTTTGCAGTATGGGCGCCATCTGCTCAGCGCGTGAGTGTGGTCGGCGATTTCAATAACTGGGATGGTCGCATCCATCCGATGCGCAAGCTTACGCCCTCCGGTGTCTGGGAAATCTTCCTCCCGGGCGTTCACGAAGGTGCTCATTACAAATTTGAAATCCGCAGTGGAGTGGGAGATGTTTTTCTTAAAACCGATCCCTACGCCTTTTTTGCGCAACATGGAACAAGCACAGGTTGCATTGTTTTTGATCTGGCCCGCTACCAATGGGGTGACCAAGCTTGGATCGAGAAGCGCCCGAAGATCGATCCGTACAACAGTCCGATGAGTATTTATGAGGTTCATATCGGTTCTTGGCAGCGCATCACGGAGGATGGGGACCGTAGCTTGAGTTATCTGGAGTTGGGAGACCGCCTGATCCCTTACGTGAAGCAAATGGGATTCACGCACATCGAGCTCATGCCCGTGATGGAGCATCCCTTTGATGGATCGTGGGGATATCAGGTCGTGAATTACTACGCCCCGACAAGTCGCTTCGGAAACCCCGACGAGTTCCGCAACTTTGTCGATCGCTGTCACCAAGAGGGCATCGGCGTGATTCTCGACTGGGTGCCTGGTCACTTTCCGAAGGATGCCCATGGACTCGCGCGCTTCGATGGTACCTGTCTCTTCGAGCACGAAGATCCTCGCCTCGGAGAGCATCAGGACTGGGGCACGCTCATCTTCAACTACGGTCGTAATGAGGTGAAAAATTTCCTCATCGGCAATGCGCTTTACTGGATGGATGAGTTCCACATCGACGGCTTGCGCGTGGATGCCGTCGCCTCGATGCTCTATCTCGATTATTCCCGCAAGGAGGGCGAGTGGATCCCGAATTGCTTCGGTGGACGCGAGAACCTAGAAGCGATCAGCTTCCTCAAGCGCTGCAACGAAGTCGCCTACGAGCGCTTCCCTGGCGTGGCCATGATTGCCGAGGAGTCCACATCCTATCCCGGAGTCTCGCACCCGACCTACAACAACGGGCTCGGGTTCGGCTTCAAGTGGAATATGGGCTGGATGAATGACAGCCTGCGCTACATCAGCAAGGAGCCCATTCATCGGCGGTACCATCAGAGCGATGTCACCTTCTCCATGCTCTATGCTTTTCATGAGCATTTTATTCTCGTTCTCAGCCACGATGAAGTTGTTCACGGCAAGGGCTCGCTCATCGATAAAATGCCGGGCGACTACTGGCAAAAATTCGCCAACTGCCGAATGTTCCTCTCTTGGATGTGGGCGCATCCTGGCAAGAAACTCATTTTTCAAGGCATCGAGTTTGGGCAGTTTGCCGAGTGGAAGCATGCTTTCAGTCTGGATTGGCACCTCACGGAATCTCCCGCACACGACGGGCTTCGTCGTTTGGTTCAACACCTCAACTGGCTCTACACTCACGAACCCTCGTTCTACGAATGTGACGATAGTTATGAAGGGTTTGAGTGGATCGATTTCAACGATGCTGATAACACCGTCTGGTCGTTCATGCGCAAATCCCGCACGGGGGCGACGATTGTTTTCGTTGTCAATGCGACCCCCGTCGTCCGTGAGGGATACCGCGTTGGCGTTAATGCGCCTGGATTCTACGAGGAAATCCTCAATTCAGATTCCTCGACCTATGGCGGGTCCAATGTAGGAAACTACGGTGGCGTTGATGCTTCCGAAAATTGGAGTTGGCAAAGTCAGCCCCATTCGATCCAAATCAATTTGCCGCCTTTATCGGTTGTTGCATTTAAACACATTCCGGCTGTCCCCCTGGTCGCAAATAAAATGGGCAAGTAGGTATTTACCTTATAGCCAATCAGAAAAAAAGTCTTACTATTCCACTTATGCCAAGACCCATATCTAACAAACAACTTCGTGGAAAACTGAATCTCACGATTCATCCTGAGATTCGTGCTTATGCTGATGAGCTTAGTTTGCTTCGTCGCCGCTCGATCTCACAACTTTTTGAGGATTTGGTGGACGCGGAGTGGATGCGTTTACAATCCATGCGCCCGCCTCAATACATGGCGCCGCAGCAGCAACCCCAACAAGCGCCGGCACAGACCTTCCGGCAGCCTTATCCTCCTCAATACCCTCCGCAGTAGAGTCGGAGAAACGCAATCGGAAAAAACCCTAATGCCGCTTGGCAAAAGGGTCGGCGCGTTGTTTTTTGCGCTCGTTATGGCCATTTCATTTGATGAATCCGAAGATCCTCATCACGCGATTATTGGCCACGGTGGGTGTCGCTTTTTTTTGTTACACGTTAGCGTCAGTTCCTCCAGTGGGGCTGTCCCAACTGGGTTGGCATACGTTGGGAGTGAGCACTCTTATGGCGCTTTTTTGGATCTCAGAGGCCATTCCCTTTGCCGTTACGGCGTTACTTCCACTGGTGCTTTTTCCGTTTGCTGGGATTTGCTCGGTGAGTGTCGCGGCGGCTCCGTATGCGAATCCGGTGATTTTTTTGTTTCTGGGTGGAATCTTTATCGCAAATGGACTTCAGCGAAGTCATCTGCATACGCGGATCGCGTTAAAAATCATCAGCCTTGCAGGAACGCGTAAATCGTCAGTCATTGCTGGATTCCTTCTGGCCTCGGCGTTTCTCTCTATGTGGGTGAGCAATACGGCGGTCGCGTTAATGATGTTGCCGATAGCCGTGTCGGTCATCGCTCTTTTTCATCACCAGCGCGATGCCAGCTTCGCTTCCGCATTGGTGCTCACGGTTGCCTATGGATCCAGCATCGGAGGGATGTCAACGCTCGTCGGTACGGCTCCGAATGCGATTTTGGCGGGATTTATGTTAGAAAACTACGGGATCGCAATCGGTTTCCTGAGTTGGATGTTTCTAGCGCTCCCGCCGGCCTTGATTTTGCTAGGTTTTTCATGGGTGATTCTGACGAAGATCGCATTTCGACTGAAGGAAAATGCTGGGGATGATGCGACGGATTTGTTGGGGATCGAGACAAAACGCTTAGGCTCTATCGGCATTGGGGAGTTCGGTGTGATGGCGGTTTTTTTTGTCACAGCAGGTCTGTGGCTCGCTCGGGGGTTTCTTCAAACTTGGTTCCCTTGGCTTTCGGATGCCACGATTTCGATGGCGGGAGGAATGACGCTCTTTTTCCTCCCTCTTGATCGCTCATGGAGTTCGTCCATCCTGGATAAGGAAACACTCAAAACAATTCCCTATGATGTGTTGCTCTTGATCGGCGGGGGATTGAGTTTGGCGGCGGCTATCCACACGAACGGAGTGGCGGCATGGGTCGGATCTTTTGCTCACCGTGCAGCTTCTCTCCCTGCGCCCGCTGTGGTTAGTGTGATTCTCTTTGTCATCATTTGCCTAGCGGAGCTCACGAGTAATACGGCGACCACATCGGCCTTCTTGCCCATTGTACATGCTCCCCGTTTCCACTCCCCCCAATGCGATTGTCTTCAGCAGTCGGCTCGTCAGCATATCTCAGATGATTCGAGCCGGGATCTTGTTGAACTTCGGGGCGTGGGTCATTTTTTCAGTTTGGTTGGGGTGGGTGATCCCAAGAATTTCGAGCTTTGCGGATTAGCGATTTTCTGAGCTTTTGACGCAAGTCAAACACCTATTCCATGACTCGATGGTATTATCCCAAAATCAAAAGAGTCAGATATGATTACCCATGAAACACCACCTCCTCGCCGCCCTTTTTTTCATTTCTTTGTCGCCGCTTCATGCCGTTGACGCGACTGCCACAAAAAACATAGCTTCGCCTTTATTTCAGGAGCAGATGTTTTCACTGCTACCTGTTGCTCCTGATCTTCCCAAGACAGACGTTGCGGTATCAACGACCACCGACTTTGTGCCTTCCAAGGGCCCGTGGTCTACGACTTGCTCGGAGGAGTCGGTCTTTCTTCGTTCGTTTCACACGGTGGATCTGCAAGGCAAACCGATCGATCTTCGTGTCGGCAAGGGCGGGCATCTGTATTCGATCCAGTCCGCGATTGGAGAGTTGGTTCCGCCTCAA